>JACZQS010000066.1 GCA_022545625.1 Pseudomonadota bacterium | reverse complement strand
CCGGTAAATATACCGAGTTTTCACGCTCGCGGACCAGACGTTCAATATGCTCGATTCGATGACCCCAGAGATTGACCCGCAAGTCATTTCGAGCCAACTGGATAGCCAGCGCGGTACCCCAGGAACCGGCACCGAATACCGCTATGGTAGATTTAGCTGCCATTTCGTAAACCACGATTCTCGTGTCTAACTAAATGCATCTGGATGGAGGTCATCAACTGTCGCGACCCTCGTACAATTGTCAGGCCAGAGTAGTCTAGTGCTTAACGATTGCTGGATCCCTGGGTGTGGCATCCTGAGCTTCAGTATCCTGGCCCTGGACTTCAGTATCCTGGGTTTCGGTATCCTCGGTTTCGGTAGCCTGCTTTTGCATGTGTTGCTGATACAACGCGTCAAAATTCACCGGAGAAAGCAGAAGGGGTGGAAATCCGCCCCGGGTAGTTAGGTCGGAAATAGTTTCCCTCGCAAAGGGAAACAGTATATTCATACATTGGCTGCCAAGCAGATATTTTTTGTCGTTTTCCTTAAACCCGGCAACAGCAAATATTCCGGCCTGTTGCACTTCGACCAGAAAGGCGGTTTTATCCTGGTGCCTGACCGTGGCCGTAATGGTTAACACTGCCTCATATAAATTTTCATCAATACTAGTATGGGAATTATTCAAATTAAGTTCAATTTTTGGCTCCCATTTAGCGAAGCTGAATGCCTTAGGGGTATCAGGTGATTCAAATGAAACGTCTTTGACGTAAATCTTTTGAATCGAAAAGTGCGTTTTCTGGGTTTGCTCATCGGCGTCGGCCATCGTATTAATTACTCTTTTAAAGTGGAGTCCGGCGCCGGGTTATTTTCGACTGACCGGTAAATGCGCTTCCTGCCAGGCTGTAATACCACCGCTCAAGCTATAAACTTTTTCGAAACCGGCCTTGTTTAATTCCTGGCAGGCAATTCCTGCCCGCGCGCCGGTTTTACAGTATACAATGATGTTCTTATCCTTGTGTTTATCCAGCTCCCCAACCCGCTGACCCACTGAACCAACCGGGATCTGAATGGCTTTGGCAATTTTTCCAACCACAGTTTCTGCGGGTTCCCTGACGTCGAGTAATACTGCATCTTCATTGTTCATCAACTGAATTGCGCCGGCTGGTGTCAGACTGCTAAAATTTTTCGCCGCCTGCTTAAATTCATTGATGAAAACGGCAATCAGTAAGGCTACAAAGCCGCCGACCAGCAAAGTATGATTTGCTGAAAATTCAGTAATTTGTGTAAACATATTTATTTTTTAGAGAACCTCTGATTAATTCTGGGCTAATCGGGTTGTGATACAAAATGACCAAGTTCAAGGCGTGGAACGCAAGGCCGCTCATCGACATCCTGTCGTCGCGGCACTGGCACTTCCCTGTGCTGCGTAATAGCAGGGCTATTGCTAAGTTTCGCAACATGGGAATTGGTCATTTTGGGCACAACGCGTTCATTCATGAATTGATCAGAGGTTCCTTAGGAGGAACAAAAAACTTCTTGCATCATGCCAATCAGGCGTAACGTGCGCGCATCTCCGACGCGATAATAAACCCGATTGGCATCTTTACGCGACGTCAGTATACCCTTATCGCGTAAAATCGCGAGATGCTGTGAAATATTACTTTGTGAAGTACCGACATTATCAACGATATCCTGAACGCTGACTTCTTGACTGCCGAGCGTACAGAGAATTTTTAATCGTAGCGGATGTGACATGGCCTTTAGCGAGCGTGCTGCTATCTCGATATCTTTCTTACGCGCCATTAATTGTGGTGCATCGATGGGCTTGACCGGTTCAAATTTCATCCGAGGTTTATTACCAAATAATAATATTAGCGATTGATTATGTATGAATCGAAATTAATTGTCTACTGGCTACCCCTTAGAAAAGCCAGGTCCTGGTTCGCCTATTCCAATGGAATCCAGTATGATTTCGCAGCATCATATTCCTGTTCTGCGACGCCCTATGAGCCACACTGATAGCCACCTGCTAGCCCGAGTCCTGGTGACCACAATATTAGCCCTGGGCTTGCTCGCTCAATTTGCCACTGCGACCGAACAAGACCGGAAGGAGAAGGATCTTAAAATTCTGCAAACAAAAATAAACAAGCTGAAACTGGCCATCGATTCCAGGGAGGACAGTAAATCGCGTTATACCCGGCAACTCAAAAAAATCGAAATCAGCGTTGCCGATATCAGTCGCAAAATCAGGGTTTCGAAAAGGGAAATTGGCGCCCAGCAGGCAGAATTAAGTATGCTGCGCAGTTCGCGTAAAAAGTATCAGCAGCAGTTGAGCCAGGAAAACGAATTTCTCGCCAGCCAGGTTTATACCGCGTTCACGCTGGGCAGGCAGGAGAAGATGAAACTTTTATTTTCACAGAAAAATCCAGGTGAATTACAGCGTAACCTGGTGTATTACCAGTATTTTTCCAATGCACGTGCCGACCTTATCAGCAGGGTAAAACACAGTATCGACAATATCCTTGTGGCAGAAGCTGGTATCAAAAAGGTCAGGCTAACCCTGGAAAATAGCCATCGATTGCTAAAGACGCAAAAGGCCGGGCTGGATAAGGATAGTGCGAAACGAAAATCAATCATCGCTTCACTGGATAAGCAACTGAAGAAACAGGGTGGGCATCTCACACGTCTCGAAGACGAAGCCGCACAGCTACAAAACCTGATTAGTTCGATTCAGGATATATTAATTGAAACGCCGTTACCCGAACTCGAACGAAAACCTTTCGCCAAGCTCAAAGGCCAGTTAGCCTGGCCGGTAAAAGGCGAGGTAAAAAAACTGTTCGGGCGCCATAAACCGCTATCCGACTTGCGTTGGCAGGGAATAATGATCTATGCCCCCGCAGGGGACCATGTTAAAGCTATATCACGTGGGCGGATCGCCTTTGCCGACTGGCTTCGGGGTTTGGGCAATTTGATCATTATCGATCATGGTAATTCCTACCTGTCTTTGTACGGGCACAATGAGTCTTTATTTAAATCTGCCGGCGAATGGGTTGAGTCCGGTGATATAATCAGTAGTATTGGTAGCAGTGGTGGTCAACAAAAATCCGGTCTTTACTTCGAAATCAGAAAAAAAAACCAACCGCAAAACCCATCAAGTTGGTGTAAGGCTGGTAATTTATTTACCTCTTAAACTACGGAACCTCTGATCAATTCATGAATGAACGCGTTGTGCCCAAAATTAATCATAGTTTCCTTATGTAACAAACGATAATTTGCAGCCGGTCCAGGAGAAACAACACTTTTCCCGGTAACCTGTAACTTCTTCGGCCAATTCTGGTCTACAATTAGCGCATGCCATGCGGAGAACTTAATGTTTAACAGTTTACGAAAATCAACCTACTTTGTGGTAGGCATAATGCTCGGCTTAACACTAGCTATTGGGCATAGTGTCTATGCGTTAAAAGATGACCAGGATATTCCGTTTGAAGACTTACAGGCATTTACCGAGGTTCTGTCGCGAATTAAATCTGACTATGTAGAAGGCGTCGACGATAAGAGCCTGATCGAAGATGCGATTAGAGGGATGCTCAACGGCCTCGATCCTCATTCAGCGTATTTGAATGTTAGTGAGTTTGCAGATTTGAAGATCGGTACCACCGGTAAGTTCGGTGGCCTCGGTATCGAGGTAGGCATGGAGAACGGATTCGTCAAGGTGATTTCGCCGATAGACGATACACCCGCGGCGCGCGCCGGTGTTCAGGCCGGCGACCTGATCATTAAGCTTGATGACAAACAGGTTAAGGGCATGACCCTGAACGAAGCTGTTAAAATTATGCGCGGAAAACCAAATACTGATATCAGGCTCACCATCGTCCGGCAAAACGAACCGAAATCACTGGTGATAACTATTACGCGAGAAATTATTCGCGTCAAGAGCGTCAAGAATCGCATGCTGGAACCCGGTTATGGGTATGTGCGTATCACTAATTTTCAGTCGCGTACTGCTACCGATCTGCTCAAGGCGATATCCGATTTGCAAAAGGAAGCTACCCTCGAGGGACTGATTCTTGACCTGCGTAATAACCCTGGCGGCGTTCTGACCGGCGCGGTTAAGGTCTCCGATGCATTTATTAATGACGGTTTGATCGTCTATACCGAAGGCCGAATCGATGACTCCAGCCATCGTTATCCGGCAACCCCGGGCGACAGTCTGAATGGTGCGCCAATGGTTGTTCTAATAAATGGGGGGTCGGCTTCTGCGTCGGAAATTGTAGCGGGTGCACTGCAAGACCATAACCGCGCGATTATCATGGGTACCAAATCATTCGGTAAGGGTTCGGTCCAGACCATCCAGGAATTACGCAATGGCTCTGCGGTCAAGTTGACCACGGCGCGTTATTTTACTCCCAACGGCCGGTCAATACAGGCCAGGGGCATAGTCCCGGACATCAGTCTGAAAACTCTGAAATTATCGGCCTCGGATAGTAATGGCGGTGCGTCATTTTCCGAAAAAGACCTCGACGGTCGGCTCAGCAACCCTGACGGTGATACGGACGACACCGATACTAGCGCAAAGACTAATAAAGACTCTGAAAACCTGGCTGAAACCGACTTCCAGCTATTCGAAGCCCTGAACTTGCTGAAGGGATTGCACATCTTAAATCAGCAAAAAAATAGCTAGGTAATCACTGATCAAGTCATGACAGGCCATCTCGGGCTCAAAATGTTAGGCAGCCGTCTGCTGATTATCCCATTGTTTTGCCTGGCGCCGTTTGCGGTCGCCGATCAACGGCCTGTATTATCGCTGGTAATCGATGATTTAGGTTATTCTTTCGAAAACGGTCAGGCCGCGATCAATCTGCCGGGAAATCACACTTACGCCATCATCCCCGGCGCTACCTATAGTCAGAAACTGGCAACCCTGGCGCAGCGTAAAAATAAGGAAATTATTCTTCATCTTCCCTTGCAATCCTCTAATTCAGAGGCCGCAATGGAACCGAATTCACTCAACGAAAAAATGGACGAAGATCAGCTCACCGCTAATTTGCATTCGATGTTATCGGCTATCCCTAATATCAAGGGCATTAACAACCACATGGGTAGTCATTTGACCGAAATTGATTACTTTATGCGACCGATCATGGACATCATCAGATCCTATAACCCGGGTTTGTATTTTCTTGATAGCCGCACAACTGCTAATAGCGTGGCCCAGACCGAGGCGCTCAATTATGGCCTTAATTCGATTTCACGGGATGTGTTTCTTGATAATGACTACACCAATATCGAATCAATACGCCTGCAATACCAGATCTGGCTACAGAAAGCGCGTGAACGCGGTTCCGCTATCGCCATCGGTCATCCACATTCAACAACTATTAAATTTCTACGCGAAAACCTGCCACTAGCCCGGGAACAGTTCGAATTTGTGAGCGTCTCAAAGCTAATTGACATGGTCTACTACGGAGAAGATGCTTACTCCTGGCAACAGGAACTAAGCTACCTGCAGCGTGATTTGAATTAACCCTGGTATTCAAACCGGCCAGCTGGTCGCGAGTTAGCCCGCACACAAATTATTCCCGATTTTTCCTGGCAGGCTTTTTCCAGGCGTCGATCGTAACCTGCTTCGACCTCGACAGGGTTAGCTTGTCTGCTGGGGTGTCGCTGGTTATTGTCGAACCTGCGCCTATCGTCGCGCCGCGTGCGATTCTAACCGGCGCGACCAGCTGGGTATTCGAGCCGATAAAAACCCCGTCTTCAATTATGGTTTTGAATTTATTCACCCCGTCGTAATTACAGGTGATCGTTCCGGCACCGATATTCACCGCGGCACCAATTTCGGCATCGCCAATATAACTTAAGTGGTTGACTTTACTACCTGCCCCGATTTGGGATTTTTTGGTCTCGACAAAATTACCGATTTTTACTTCGTCTGCACATTCGGTGCCCGGCCTGATTCTGGCAAACGGGCCGATCGATACCCGGTTGCCTATAACGGCCCCATCGATCGAAGACATCGGTTGAATAATACTGTCACTGCCTATCGTCGAATTTCTGATCACACAATTGGCACCGATTTTCACCCTGTCCGATAACGAAACATCCCCCTCGAAAACGCAGTTGATATCAATTTCAATATCCGTCCCCACCTGGAGAGTCCCGCGAACATCGATACGGGCGGGATCGTATAATTTTACCCCCCCGCGCATTAATTTTTCGACCTGCCTGCATCTATATATCTTTTCTACCTCGGCCAGTTGGGCCTGATTGTTGACACCGTATAGGTCATCATTTTCCGAACATATTGTCGCCGCTACCTTCAATCCCTGCTGCACAGCGTGCTTTACCACATCGGTCAATAAGTATTCGCCCTGGACATTATTATTTTCGAGTTTCCCGATCAGATCGCCGATCTTTTCTCCGACGATAAATAATATGCCCGAATTCGATTCGCGAATCTTTTTTTGCTCGGCACTGGCATCATTTTCTTCGACGATAGCCTCGACGTTATCATCCGCAGACCGCTGGATACGGCCGTATCCCTGAGAGTTTTGCGGTAGAAAACTCAGGATGTTCACGCTGGTGCCATCCGACTTATCGAGCAGGGCTCGAATAGTATCGACCGAGATCAGGGGCACATCGCCATATAGCACGATTACATCATTACCCTTGTTCAGAACTGGCAGACATTGTGCAACTGCGTGCCCGGTGCCCTGTTGATCGCTTTGCTCGACAAACTCCAGCCCCTGATCGTGCATCATACTTCGAACCCGTTCCGACTGATGCCCAACTACAACTATTATTTGATCGGGCTCCAAAGCCAGGCAGGTATCCACTACATGCTGCAACATCGGCTTGCCGGCGAGCGCATGCATAACCTTGGGCCGCGATGACTTCATGCGGACGCCCTGTCCCGCAGCGAGAATGATGATGCTAAGCGGCATAGCGCTTTATGTCCTTCCTGATTGCACAAGTAGTCGTCATTGTAAACCAACATCCAAAAAAAAAGGAGACGAAGCGCCTCCTTTTGGATTTTGTATCCACAAAATAATGATCTGCCCGACCAGGAGATCGCCTGGTTTATTTCTTGCGTAACTTTTTAATCGCGGCAATTTGCGCGGCCACGGAGGCAAGTTCTGCTTTTGCCCTGGCAACATCCAGGTCAGATTTCTGGTCCTGTAGCGCCGCCTCGGCGCGTTTCTGCGCTTCTAGCGCTGCCGCTTCGTTGAGATCCTTGGCACGAATTGCGGTGTCTGAAAGTACTGTTACCATATGTGGTTGTACTTCCAGAATACCACCGGAAATAAAGAAAAACTCTTCTTTGCCACCACCCATATCGAGTCGCACTTCACCCGGCTTTAATGGTGAAATAAGCGGTGTATGGCGTGGCGCGACGCGCAGGAGCTGGGCCTTTTGCACACGCGGCCGCGGCCAGTGTAGCCAGCGCCCCCGTACTGCTCTTCTCGCTCCTCTCGATTTTCTTCTACTCGACCTTGGCGTGCTACATGAGTCTGATCGCGGGCTATGCGGGAGTTCGCGCGACCCGCTCCCTGCCGTGGGCGGTGGCCACGGGTGTGCTCGTAGCCTGCGTGGCATTTTCCAAGCAGACGGTCGGTTTAGCCCTTGCTGTGTCCCTTTTCGTCGCTCTGACGGCACTGGGGCCTGTGGAAAAGCGGCTGCGCCCTGTGCTGGCGTATGTACTCGGAGGTGTTCTCGTAGCGGTCGCCACGCTGAGCGTGTACGGCCTGCGTGGGGATCTCGAAGCCCTCTGGCGAGCTCTGGTCGTGATGCCGTTGGCTCTCGGAGAGGGCTTCCGTTCACCCTACATGAACCTCTGGCCCCCCGGCGAGCTCTCGGAGATGATCCGACCGCACAAGAACCTCTACCTGCCGCAGCTGTTCTTCTTGCTCAGGGATTCGCTGCGCGGCGACATCGGCGCGCCGGAGCTCCAGAACCGCCGTCTGACCATCGGCGTGTTTCCGTGGAAGTTCAAGGGCGGGGAGGCGGCGTTCTGTCGGGCGATCGCGTTCTTGGAAGAGTAGTGCGCCCGCCGGGGCCGGTGCTGTGGCGCTAGCTGACCTGTCCGCGACCGAGCTGCGAAGGAGGATCGGCAGCCGTGAGGCCTCGCCGGTCGAGGTCGTGGAGGCGTGTCTGGCCCGGATCGAGACGTACGGCGAGAGGCTGAACGCCGTCGTCACGCTGAACGAGGGCGCTCTCGATGAGGCACGCGAGGCCGAGGCGCTCGCGTGGGCGGACGTAGCGGAGCGGGTGGGACGGAGCGTCGCCGACGGCCCGGCGGAGCAGGGGCTGCTCTTCTGCTGGACGGGCACCGGCGTCAGCATGGCGGCGAACAAGGTCCCCGGCGTCCGCGCCGCGCTCTGCGGCGACGCCGAGACCGCACGCGGCGCCCGTCGCTGGAACGACGCCAACGTCCTCTGCTTGAGCCTTCGCGCCACCTCCGAGGTGATCGCCAAGGAGATCCTCGACGCCTGGTTCGAGGCGACGCCGGACGCCTCCGAGGCCGAGAACATCGAGAAGGTGCGCGCGCTGGACCGCGGGCGCAAGGAAACGTAACCCGACGCGAACGCCCAGGCTACACTGTTCGGTTGACACAAGCGCCCGCCTGCGCTGGAATGGAGTCGATGGCAGCACAGGAAGCCGCGCCGCTCCAGATCGACCCGACGCTCATCGGCGAGCTCGAACTGGACACGCTCCAGATACCATACGTGAACCTGGATGATCAGCCGTACGTCCACACCCGACTGCTGGTCGGCGAGACCGAGTATACGTACGACTGTAGCTTCCCGGTGAAGGGCCACTCCGCCGTCATGCCGGCCGCCATCGCCGAGGTGCAAGCGGAGGGCCGCCGCACACTGGTGGCCGAGCGCGGCGAACGCTACTACGTCTACCTGGCCTAACCTTGAACCCCCGTCCTCGGCGCCCGCGCAAGCAGAACCCGCCCCACGTCAAGCTCTTCCGATCGAGCTGCGCCGCGTGCAGTCGCGTCTACGAGGGAAACTTCCCGATGTGGGTAAACATCGGGCCGTTCCCCTGTATCTGCGGCGCCCAGGTACCCGCTCCGCTGGTGCTGGACGACGGCGGCGAGCCCTGGGAGTAAGCGTAGCGTGAGAACCGTCGTAGGAGCCGAGCCTTAGCTCGGCCCAGGACAGAGCTGAAGCTCTGTCCCTACATGGTGTGA
>JACZQS010000065.1 GCA_022545625.1 Pseudomonadota bacterium | reverse complement strand
TCCCGGGATGCCGAGCGCGAGGGTGGGCACCATCGCCCCGCCGGTCGCCGCGTTGTTCGCCGCTTCCGGGCCGGCGATCCCCTCGAGCGCGCCCTTTCCGAACTCCTCCTTGTTCTTCGACCAGCGCTTGGCCTCGTTATAACCGATGATCGCTCCCACGGTCGCGCCTTCAGCCTTCAGTGCCAGGGCCAGGTTTACCGCCGTGGTGGATTTACCGACACCACCCTTACCAGAGGCCACGGCGATAATATTTTTTATCCCATCCAGCGGCTTTAAATTTTGCTGCACGGTGTGGGACTTGATCTTGCTCGACACCTTGATATCTATATCGCCAATGCCTTCAATACTCGAGAGTTGATCCTGTACTGTTTGTTTCAGGCTATCGAAGTAACCCGCCGCCGGGTATCCGAGTTCTATAGTGACACTCACTTTGCTGCCGTCGATGGCGATGTCCTTTACGGATTTTGCCGCAATCAAATCTGTATCCATATACTGGTCGATGACCTGGCCCAGCGCGCTTTCAATTTGCTGTTTAGTGATAGGCATATAAAACTCTATATCTATGGGTTTTTACTTCGAGGACGGCATTCTACCCGAGGCTCTACCCAAATATCACCTAGTTTTTATGCGTTTGTTCAAAGGCTGCCCTATACAGTTCCCTGCTCAACACATAAACTACGCAGCTTTAGTCGAACGATCCTCGCACATGAGTCCCAAATCTCGCCAAATCATCGTTACCAGCGCCTTACCCTATGCCAATGGCCCGATACACATTGGTCATATGTTAGAGTATATCCAGACCGATATCTGGGTGCGCTTTCAGAAAATGCGTGGACACGAGTGTATCTATATCTGCGCCGACGATGCCCACGGTACACCGATCATGCTGCGCGCTCAGGCCGAAGGGGTTACACCCGAAGTATTGATCGATCGCATGAAAATCGAACACCAGCAGGATTTTTCTGATTTCGTGATCGAATTCGATAATTACTACACGACCCATTCAGAAGAGAATCGTTATTTTGCCGAACTGATTTACTCACGGCTTAAAGCTGCGGGCCATATCCGCACGCAAGTCATTTCACAGGCTTACGATCCTAAAGCCGAGATGTTTCTACCCGATCGCTTCATCAAGGGTGAATGTCCGGTGTGTGGTACCGGTGATCAATACGGCGACAACTGCGAAAATTGTGGGGCCACCTATTCGCCCACAGATTTAAAAAACCCGGTTTCAGTCGTCACTGGCGAAACACCTGTCAAAAAAGATTCGGAGCAGTATTTTTTCAAACTTGGCGACTACGAAGAGATGCTTAAAACCTGGACACGCGCCGGCCACGTGCAAAAAGAAATCGCCAACAAGATGGCTGAGTGGCTCGACGAGGGTTTGAAGGACTGGGATATCTCCCGCAACGCACCCTACTGGGGTTTCGAGATACCCGATGCGCCGGGCAAGTATTTTTACGTCTGGCTAGACGCCCCGATCGGTTACATGGCGAGCTTCAAAAACTGGTGTGATCAAAATCAGCACGACTTCGATAAATACTGGGAAGTGGACAGTGATACGGAGCTCTACCATTTTATCGGCAAAGATATCGCCAGGTTTCACACCCTGTTCTGGCCCGCAATGTTGCACGGCGCCGGGTTCAGGAAACCGACTGCGGTTTATTGTCACGGATTCTTAACCGTCGATGGTCAGAAGATGTCGAAATCACGGGGTACCTTCATCAAGGCGCGGACTTATCTAGAACACTTGAATCCGGAATATCTGCGCTATTATTTTGCTGCGAAACTCGGCTCCGGCATCGATGATATCGATTTGAATCTTGAGGATTTCAGGACCCGCGTCAATTCCGACCTGGTTGGCAAGCTAGTCAATATCGCCAGCCGTTGCGCCGGGTTTATTAATAAAAGCTTCGATGGCATGCTCGCAGGCAGCACCGGCGACAATGGTTTGAGTCAGCAATATATCGCGGCGTCCAGGGACATTGCCAACGCCTATGAAAGTCGCGAGTTTTCCCGTGCGATGCGGGACATCATGTCCCTTGCCGACAGGGCGAATCAGTATATTGATGAAATGCAGCCCTGGGTTGCAATCAAAGACGAGGCCCGACATGGCGAAGTCCAGGTGGTTTGCACGATCGGACTCAATTGCTTTCGCCAACTGGTGATTTTACTAAAACCGGTACTGCCTCGACTGGCATCACAGGCCGAGACCTTTCTCAATGTCGATGCACTCAATTGGGCAGATCTCGAAACCGATTTACTCGACCATCAAATCAATCGCTTCAAGCCACTAATGACCCGCATCGAACCGGTTTTTATCGAACGCATGATCGAAGCCAGCAAGGAGGCTCTGATCGAGGAAAATAAGATCAATGCCGGTTCGCTCGATTCCTCGATTGAACCGATTGCCAGTGAGATCACCATCGACGACTTTGCCAAGCTCGATTTGCGTGTGGCCCGTATAGTCGCGGCAAAACGCGTCGAAAAGTCGGACAAACTGCTACAGCTGACGCTAGATATCGGCAGCGAGACACGAAATGTATTTGCCGGCATTAGCGGCGCTTACGAACCCGAAGCGCTCGAAGGTAAGCTCACGGTGATGGTTGCCAACCTGGCGCCAAGAAAAATGCGATTCGGAGTATCCGAGGGCATGGTGTTGGCCGCCGGGTCCGATGACAAGGAACTCTACGTGCTGCATCCTGACAGTGGTGCAAAACCGGGTATGCGAGTCAGTTAGACAAAGCTAACGCAGATGCCAGGCAGCCATTCACCAATGAAACCAGTTTTAAAGCTTTACCTGCTCGCCAGCCTGTTGTACCTGATGGTTCAACCGGCAGCCGCACTCGAATCGAAAAAAATCTACCAGCTGCACGAGAACAGTGTTTTTCAGATTCGTGTTCTGAATCGAGAAACTGGCAAAAAAACCAGTATAGGTTCAGGTTTCATCGTCGGTAATGGCCGCCAAATTGCGACCAACTTCCATGTCATCAACAAAATTATTCTGGAACCGGATCTATTCTATGTCACCTACCTGACCAAAAACGGTCGTGAAGGTGAACTCAAACTGTTGGCGCTGGATGTCGTGCACGACCTGGCACTCCTGGTTTCCGACGAATACCTGGGCCAGGCAATTGCCACCGGAGACCTGCCACCGAAGGGTGCACCGGTATTCGCGATGGGTAACCCGCTTGATCTCGGTCTCAGCCTCGCGGTTGGCACCAATGGTGGAATCCTCAACCAGACCGACGATAGCCGCATATTGTTCTCCGGCAGTCTTAACCCCGGCATGAGTGGAGGACCGACATTCAACGAAAACGGCGAGGCGATCGGTATCAATGTCGCAACCGCGCGCAACGATATCAGCTTTATCGTGCCATCCAAATTTTTGAATAACCTGATTACAAGCTCGAAAAATATCGACAGGGGGTCATCTGCGAACTTGAAAATAGAGGTAGCCGAGCAATTGCTAGCCTACGAGAAAAATTATATCGAAGGCCTGCTAAATGAAACCTGGCCAACCATCCAACTGCGCCAATTGACCCTGCCAGGAACGATTTCACCAACCGTGCGTTGCTGGGACAATAGTGCAAAGCTAAACGCCAACGCATTGTTCAAGCGCTATCAGATTCGTTGTGCGAACAAGAACCATGTTTATCTCGACGACGCCAATAAATTTGTCGGTGAGCTTATCTACGAGTACTACTGGCTCGAATCAGATCAGCTGGATACCGTTCGATTTCACAATCTTTACCAGAAACTTAACAAGGACCAGATCGAAAACAATCTCAGTCAGGAAGAAGTCAGTAATTTTAACTGCAACACCTGGTTCGTCGAGGTTTCCGCAGAGGAATTCAAGGTCAATTTGTGCCGGCGCGAATATGTCGAGTATGCCGGTCTGAGTGACCTTCTGTTTACCGCGGCATTAACCGGGCATGATAACCAGGGGTTTTTCATCACCTTCATTATGACCGGTACCGACTTTAACGCGACCTTGCCGCTGGTGAAGAAATTTTTGGAGAACGTAGTTTGGAACCCCTGATTCTCGAAATCATGACCCGCGGGCTGCACCGCTACCATGCACTCGATAAATCCGAGCTCAGCATCGGCCGCGCACTCGACAACGATATTATTCTATCCGACCCTACCGTGGAACCCTATCACCTGAAAATTCGGCGCGACGACGAAGGCAAGGTCGAATTACAGAACCTGGCAAGCGTTAATCCGGCAAGATTTAATAACCGCGAGGAAGATAAATTCACCTCTGCAGTGCTTCCGATCGAATTCAGTCTGGGTCGAATCTCGGCTCGAATCCTATCGCGTAGTCACCGTGTAGCAGAGACAAAATCACTCGCCAGCAGTGGCCGAATGTGGCATTTATACGGGCACTGGGGTTGGGCTGCCCTGCTGCTAGGCCTGTGTTTTCTTACCGGCGGTTTTGAGTTTTACTTTAACTCTTACCATGCACTCAAATGGGGTGACCTACTCAATTATGTGTTCAGGGAGTCCGTGCTCAGCATTGCTGCATTCGTATTCACCCTGTCAATACTCGAACGCCTGTTAGTCAACCGCTGGGAGATCAAACCGGTGATTATCTCGGTTGCGCTGGTTTATCTGATTTACCAACTGCTTTCGCTGCTTGCGGTAGAGCTGATGTACCTGTTCTCCTCCGACCTCCCCACTTCGATATTTGACCTGGCCTGGTACTTTTTATTAGTCCCGGCGGCAGTCAGCATTTACCTGATCCAGGTCACTCACCTGGGGCGGCGAAAAGGTATCTTGCTCGCAATCTTGATCAGTAGTCCGTTTGCTGTTCTTGCGATTATGCAAAACCCGACTATCGATTCGTTTTTCGATGATTTCAGTTCGGTTGCTGATTATCAGAAAAGCCTGAGTCCATTGAACTGGCATCTGTCGCAACGGGTATCAATAGACGCTTTTATCGAAGAGGCTGGCGACTTAGAGCCCGGCGAGTTTACGGACTAGGAAAAGTATAAATGGATTCCGGCTCGGGGGCCGGAATGACAGTAAAATAGTTAATTTCAGATACCTCCGATTAAATCAGAATTCCCCTAATAATAACCCCTTACTAAATCCGTATTTTTCATAACATCTACACTTTATAATGCGCGCCTATGTCAGAGTATTTCCTCCTGTTGGTTGGCACCGTGTTCGTCAACAATATCGTCCTGGTGAAGTTTCTTGGCCTGTGCCCGTTTATGGGGGTTTCGCGTAAGGTTGAAACTGCAATCGGCATGAGTGCGGCAACCACTTTCGTGCTGACTCTTTCGGCGATTTTGAGTTATATCATCAATAGCTGGATACTGGCGCCGCTCGGTCTGGAATTTTTACGCACCATTGCGTTCATCATCGCGATTGCGGCAGTGGTTAATTTTACCGAACTGGTCGTGCATAAAACCAGCCCTCTGCTCTATAACGTACTGGGTATTTTCCTGCCGTTGATTACGACTAACTGCGCGGTACTCGGAGTGGCCCTGATTAACGTACAGGAAACCAACAGCTTTTTGCAATCGGCTATTTTCGGGTTTGGCGCCGCCCTCGGATTCTCGATCGTGCTGGTCCTGTTTGCGGCGATGCGTGAACGCGTCAATGTCGCCGACGTACCCGCCCCATTTCAGGGCGCAGCCATCGGCCTCGTCACCGCAGGATTGATGTCGCTGGCGTTTATGGGGCTGAGCGGCCTCATCAAAGTTTAGGTCATGTTAGTCGCAATTCTCACCATTAGCCTGATGGCCGGTTTATTCGGCCTGATCCTCGGTTACGCTGCAATCCGCTTCAGGGTCGAAGGCAATCCGGTAGTCGATCAGATTAACGCCCTGTTGCCACAAACCCAATGCGGGCAATGCACTTATCCTGGCTGTCGACCCTACGCCGAGGCAATTGCCAACCGCGAAGCACCGATTAACCAGTGCCCGCCCGGTGGTCAGGCGACGATCATAGCGCTCGCCGACCTGCTCGATGTCGAGGTGCTCGAGCCCAACACCGAGCATGGTGAGCATCATAATATTCCACTGGTCGCGTTAATCGACGAGCAGACCTGCATCGGCTGTACCCTGTGCATCCAGGCCTGTCCGGTCGACGCAATTCTCGGTTCGGCGAAACACATTCACACCATCATCGTCGACGCATGCACCGGTTGCGAATTGTGCCTGCCACCCTGCCCGGTCGATTGCATCGATATGATACCGATCAGGCAAACCATCGACGACTGGAAGTGGGTCATGCCTGGAAAAGAACTGGATGCCGCGCATGAACACTAGGCTCCACAAATTTCACGGCGGTATGCTGCTGGAAGACCATAAAACCGAATCCCTGGCCCGGGGTTTACAGCAAGCCAGCTTGCCCGGACAACTATTTCTGCCTCTCAACCAGCACATTGGCGAAGTGAACAAACCCCTGATCAAACCTGGCGAACGTGTTTTGCGGGGACAATTGATCGCGGCAAGCTCGTCACCGATCAGCGCCCCACTGCACGCACCTACATCCGGTACTATTGGCGAAATTACGGCCCATCCGGTGCCGCACCCATCCGGCCAGTCGGATGCCTGTATCGTTATCGATGTCGACGGCAAAGATCAGGCCATTGCGGCTGAATCGATCAACCCCGATAAACTTACTGTGCCGGAATTGATCCACCAGATTCGTCAGGCCGGTATTGTCGGCCTCGGTGGAGCATCGTTTCCGACTGCGGCCAAGCTGGCGCGCGCTAACGATTCCGGTATTGACAGCCTGATAATCAATGGTGTTGAGTGCGAACCCTATATCACCTGTGACGATATATTGATGCAAACCCACGCGCAAGCACTGGTCAAAGGCATCGATTACCTGCAACGCATTCTGAAACCAAATTCGACACTGATCGGTATCGAAGACAATAAGCCCGACGCCATCGAGGCGATAAACCGCGCCCTGGCCTCGCAATCTCTCGATAATACGTTCGTCGTTGGTATACCCGCTCTGTACCCAGCCGGTGGTGAGAAGCAGTTGATTGAAATTCTCACCGGTAAGCAGATCCCAAAAGCAAAACTTGCTTTTGATATCGGTCTTTTTTGCCAGAACGTCGGCACCTGTGTCGCAATTAGCCGCGCGCTGGATCACAATCAGCCGCTGATTTCACGCATCGTCACAATATCCGGCGATGGCATTCGACAACCGGGAAACTGGGAAGTCCGGCTCGGTACTCCTGTCCATCATATGATCGAGCTGGCGGGTGGGTATCGCGGCGACGTTAATCAACATCACCTGGTGATGGGTGGTCCGATGATGGGGTTTTCGCTCTACACAGATCGGGTCCCCATCGTCAAGGCAAGCAATAATATTCTGGTCATGCGGCAACAAACCATTCCGCGTCATCCGGGCAATCATGCCGAATGTATTCGTTGTTCCAAATGTACCGATGTCTGCCCTGCGCAACTATTGCCACAGCAACTTTACTGGCATGCACGTGCCAAAGCCTACGATAAAACCGAGGAGTTTAACCTGTTCGATTGCATCGAATGCGGTTGTTGTTCGGCGGTCTGTCCTAGTGAAATTCCACTGGTACAATACTACCGCGCGGCCAAAGGTGAAATACGTGCTGCGCAGCAAGCACAATTCAAGTCGGACCGTGCACGCGTTCGTTTCGAATTTCATGAAAAACGTTTGTTATTGAAAAAGCAACAGCAAGAAGAACGTCGGCGCCTGAAACGCGAGGCGTTGAAGAAAAAGATCCCACAAAAACAAAATGGCGACGCGGTAATTGATCCAATAGCGGCGGCGCTCGCCCGTGTCAAAGCGAAAAAGCGGGAACAACAGACCGCCGCCCTGAAAAACACCACCGACCTGACACTTGCGCAGCAAAAGCAGATTGAAGAAGCGGATGCACGCCGTCGAGCCGCTCGCGAACATCGATCGTGACCTCGATTTTTGTATCTTCGCCCCACGTCAGTCCGAGCAATTCACTCAGGCGACTGATGATTAACGTCAACATCGGCCTGATTCCCGGCACGCTGGCCTACGCGTGGATTTTCGGCGTCGGCGTCATAATAAATATAATTCTCGCAATCCTGTTTGCCCTTGCATTCGAGGGCATTATTTTGTGGCTGCGTAAAAAACCGCTTAAACCACATTTAACCGACTACAGTGCGGTAGTAGCGGCCTGGCTATTTGCGCTGTGTCTGCCGATGCATTCGCCCTGGTGGTTAGTCGCGGTAGGCATCGGTTTTACCATGATTGTGGGCAAGCATTTGTATGGCGGCCTTGGTTTTAATCCATTCAACCCGGCGATGGTTGGCTACGTAGTCTTGCTGATTTCGTTCCCGAGGGAAATGACCACCTGGTACCTGCCCATCGTCATTAGCGGCGAATCGATAGGATGGCTCGACTCGATCGCCTACTCGTTTGGCCTCGCCGATATTCACCAGTGGGACGCACTCAGCTCAGCGACACCACTGGATCAGTTCAAGACGCTATCGGGTCAAAATTTACCCATTAGTGAAATTCGGCTATCCCCTGTATTCGGCAACTTCGTAGCGGTCGGCTGGGAGTGGGTCGCCGGTGGCTGGTTGGCAGGCGGACTGTGGCTTTTATTGACCCGCACGATCAAATGGCATATCCCGGTGACGGTACTGGCCAGTTCCAGTTTTATGGCACTGGTATTTTATCTGATCGATCCGAACACGGTTGCCTCGCCGCTATTTCACCTGCTTTCCGGCAGCATCCTGATTGGAGCATTTTTCATCGCCACCGACCCGGTCACCGCGGCCACAACGGATAACGGGCGCATCGTCTATGGCATATTAATCGGTTTCCTGGTGTATGTGATTCGTAGCTGGGGTGGCTACCCGGATGGTGTCGCATTCGCGGTTTTACTGGCGAATATGTGCGTACCACTAATCGACTATTACACCCGGCCGAGCGTGTACGGCGCCGACACACCAGACAGGCCTGATGAGTAGCCGACAGATTCTGCTTTCCGGCTTATTCCTTTGCTTGTTCGCGGTCGTGGGTACCAGCTTTGTCGCGCTTACCGAGTACAATACGAGGCAGGTTATCGCCGAAAACGAACGCCGCCTCCTGCTGCGTAATTTGCACGCGCTACTGCCTGCAGATAAGCTCGACAACGATATCGTCAACGATTCTATCGTAATTGCGGCTTCGCCATTGCTCGGCACAGATAATAAAAGCCTGGT
>JACZQS010000344.1 GCA_022545625.1 Pseudomonadota bacterium | reverse complement strand
TTATTCGCAAGGCCTGTAATGATTTACTCGACGATCTGGAAACCATCAATCAGCCGATGTTCGAGATTGCCAAGGAACTTGAACGTATTGCACTTGAAGACGAATACTTTATCGAACGTAACCTGTATCCCAATGTAGATTTTTACTCGGGCATTATCCTCAAGGCCTTGAATATGCCACTCAACATGTTCACGGTAGTATTTGCGATGGCGCGTACCGCCGGCTGGATTTCACAGTGGGAAGAAATGATGACCGATCAGGACCAGCGCATTGGTCGGCCGCGCCAGATATATACCGGCCACGAAAACCGCGACTATATAGACATTAGCCAGCGTGGCTAATCTCCCTGGGGGATAGAATAGACCACATCGTCACCGGGTTGCCAGAATGCCGTTTTTGACATCACCGATTGAAACAGGTCCGAATCGATCTGCCGATTTAACCAACCCCGCACACCAGCGTATTCGCAGCGTTCGAACCATTGTGGCTCGACCCCGGCAAACTGGCGGATAAATGGCATGATCGCGACATCGGTAATAGTCTTACGTTCGGAGACTAAAAATCGATGTTGACGAAGCCTGGCTTCGAGTTGGCGCAGGAAGTACTCGGCGCCATTTCGGTGTTGCAGTTGACTTAGCTGGGGGAAGCGGTCGGCGTATTTATAAGCGTCCAGCAGGGGTTTGAAATCCTCGTCGTTTTGCCTGATCAGTTCCAGCGATGCAGAATCGTCAACCAGCCATTGCTGCGGGTCTGCAATCAACAAAGCCCAGTGCATGATATCGAGGCTTTGTTCGAACAGGGTTCCGTCCGGGAGATGCAAAACCGGCACAGTCGCTTTGGGTGATATGTCTAACAGTTCCTGAGGCATATTACTCAACCTGACTTCGCGAAGTTCGACCCTTATTTCGCTATGGGCCAATGTCATGCGGGCCCGAATTGCATACGGACAGCGTCGAAAAGTGTAAAGACAGGGCGAGTTCATTGTTCGCCAGTTTACATTGATACGCTCACTCTGTGGGCTAAATTCATATCACTCTGTGAACTGGATACTTCGCGGTTTCAACATAAATCGACTACACTCTGTATCAACAATGGAACTTATCCTGAATCCCCATGCTAGATCAGACCAGCACCTCCACAGAAACTCTGCAAATTGAAATTAACGCCGCAATCTCGGCCATCGAGAAAATAATTCTCGGTAAACCTGTTCAAATACGGCTCGCGGTCTGCTGCCTGTTAGCCAAGGGTCATTGCCTGATCGAGGACCTGCCCGGGGTTGGCAAAACCACCTTGTCGCAAACCATCGCCCATGTATTTGGACTGGCATTCAGCCGAATTCAATTTACCAGTGACTTGTTACCAGCCGATATTCTCGGTGTTTCGATTTTCGATCCCAAGCAACAGAGTTTTAACTTTCACCCCGGCCCCATTTTTGCCCATTTCGTACTCGCCGACGAGATTAACCGCGCTACTCCGAAGACCCAGAGTGCGTTGCTCGAAGCAATGGAAGAAAGACAGATTACTGTCGAGGGCACAACGCGGAAACTGGAAGAACCTTTTTTCGTCATTGGTACGCAAAACCCTCTCGATCAATCGGGCACCTTCCCGTTACCAGAATCGCAGCTCGACCGCTTTATGATGAAAATTAAGTTGGGGTATCCCGATGCCGACGCAGAACGTGCGTTACTCGCAGGTGGCAATCCGCGAGAAAAACTAGGTGAAATTTCAGCGACCACGACTCCCGAACGATTTATCGAAATTCAACGGGCAGTGGATAGCACGCATTGCTCTCAACCATTGCTTCATTATGTACAGGACTTGATCCAGGCGACTCGAAACCCGGGCCTTTTCGTCTACGGCATTTCACCACGTGCCGGCCTGGCCGTGGTTCGTGCGAGTAAGGCCTGGGCCTTGATGAATGGCAGAAATCATGTGGAACCCGGTGATGTAAAGGCTGTCTTTGGGTCGGTTGCAGGACATAGACTGACACTGGCGGATCAACACAGCAAATCGATTGAATCGCTGATTGAAAATCTGCTGGAAGTAACACCAATTCCCTAGTCTGGCCCGCCTATTGCGTAAAGGCGGTGTTTGCTTTCAATTTTATGCCATAAAAATAGAAGTTTAGATATGAGCAATAAATTTCCTGGCTGGCACAGTTTGTACCTGAACAACGTCAGGAGAAATCTGGCTGCCATTTTTGATCGATCCCCCTTGATTAAGGAACCTCTGAGCAAGTCCTATGGGGAACACTGGCTTCCAGCGCGGTTCGGAATCAAGGCGCGACTTCGCAGGCATGCTGTAGCCTGCCAAGAAGTCGCAACGCAGAGTCCGAATTGCGCTGGAAGCCCCGCAGGGCGAGTCCTGAAGCATGCATCTGCCGCGTTGCAGCCCTCGCCAAGGACTAAGGCCATTAGCTTCGCGCTGCGCCTTGCATCTACATGCTTCAGGGCTCGCAGAGACCCCATAGGACTTGTTCAGAGGTTCCCTGGCTACGGCTATGCATCGGCGGGCGATCAATCAACATTGTTTGCCATATTTCCCCTGAGCTTCGTTCCCTTCATGCAATATGCGGACTAGCTGATGATCAGACAGAATCCACCGCTCGGTCTTTATGTTCACTTTTCATTGTTCGAAAAAAAATGCCCCTACTGCGATTTCA
>JACZQS010000064.1 GCA_022545625.1 Pseudomonadota bacterium | reverse complement strand
AGTCTCTTTACTTAATACGATATTCGGCAGAGCGCGCATGTGCGATCAGCCCTTCACCGCGCGCGAGAACCGATGCCAGTTTACCGAGATCGGACGCGCCCTGGGCCGAGCAGCCAATCAAACTCGTGCGCTTCTGAAAATCGTACACGCCGAGCGGTGACGAAAATCGCGCTGTTCTCGAAGTTGGCAATACATGATTCGGGCCAGCACAGTAGTCTCCCAGTGCCTCGGCAGTATAACGGCCGATAAATATTGCACCCGCGTGCCGAATGCGCGGTACGACAGCAGACGCATCTTCCAGCGAAAGCTCCAGATGTTCGGGTGCAATGCGATTCGCCACCTCGACCGCTTCGTCCAGATCGGCAACCTGAATCAAAGCCCCACGTGCCGACAACGATGTACCGATAATATCCTTTCGCGGCATATCGTCGATCAAACGATCAATACTGGCCTGCACCTGCTCGAGAAATTCAACATCTGGCGAGAGCAAAATCGCCTGGGCGTCTTCATCGTGTTCGGCCTGCGAAAATAAATCCATCGCGATCCAGTCCGGGTTGGTTTTACCATCGCAGATCACCAGTATTTCCGACGGTCCTGCAATCATGTCGATCCCGACGGTACCAAAAACCAGTCGCTTTGCGGTAGCAACATACAAGTTACCGGGACCGACTATTTTATCCACCGATGGAATCGTCTCGGTGCCGTAAGCCAGTGCCGCCACGGCCTGTGCACCACCGATCGTAAATACGCGATCGACAGCGGCAATATGTGCGGCAGCCAGGACCAGATCATTGACCACACCACCAGGCGTTGGCACGACCATAATTAATTCTCCGACGCCCGCGACCCTGGCTGGAATTGCATTCATCAGCACAGAGGATGGGTAGGCGGCCTTGCCGCCGGGTACGTATATTCCTACCCTGTCGAGCGCGGTTATCTGCTGCCCGAGCAGTGTGCCATCGGCCTCGGTATATTCCCACGAATCCAATTTCTGGTGTTGAGCATAAGACCGGATTCTCTCTGCAGCCTGATCGAGTGCAGTACGCTCAGGTTCAGGCATGCCCTGGTAGGCACGCTCGAGGCGATCCAATGGTATTTCAAGCTGTGACATCGAACCGGCCTGCCAGCCATCAAACCTGGCTGTCAATTCAATCAGCGCCGCATCGCCACGAGTTCGAACAGCCTTGATAATCTGGTTAACGCTTTGCAGCACGGCCTCGTCCGATTCGCTTTCCCTGGTCTGCAACTCTTTCAGCGCCTGCCAGAAATCTGCCGACTGGCTATTCAAACGTTTGATTTCGATTGGCATCGGCTAGAGCTCTGTCAGTCCTCAACCGCTTGTTCTATTTTATCCACCAATGCCTTGATCGCCTGATTTTTCATCTTTAACGAGGCGCGATTGACGATCAGGCGAGAACTGATATCCATAATATGATCGAGTGGAACCAGCCCATTCGCCTTCAGTGTATTGCCGCTATCAACCAGATCGACAATTAAATCAGCCAGTCCGACTATCGGTGCCAGCTCCATAGAACCATACAGTTTTATCAACTCGACCTGTCGGCCCTGTCGGAGGAAAAACTGGCGGGTTATTTCCGGATATTTGGTGGCGACTTTAATGCGGCCCTTGGGAATAGCCTTGTCAGCAATTCCTGCTGTCATCAGTTTGCAGGATGCTATTTTCAAATCGAGGCGTTCGTAAAGCCCTTCGCCACCGTGTTCAAGCAATACATCTTTACCGGCCACACCCAGGTCCGCTGCTCCGTATTGCACATAGGTCGCCACATCCGCGGATCGGATCAGGACCAGGTTGATATTTTCATCATTGGTAGAAAATACCAGCTTGCGGCTGGTGAATAAATCGTCGGTTGGTTTGATGTCCGCGCGAGCCAGTAACGGCAGGATTTCATCCAGAATTCGGCCCTTCGCGAGCGCAATCGTTAGTGGTTGGGACATGCTAGTTCGGAATACGTTGAATCTGGGCACCAATACCGGCCAGTTTTTCCTCGATATGATCGTAACCACGATCGATATGATAGATACGCTCAACTATGGTTTCGCCTTTTGCCACCAGGCCCGCAAGAATCAAACTGGCGGAAGCTCGCAGGTCAGTTGCCATCACCTGGGCGCCGGTTAAATCGTCGACACCCTGAATAATCACCGTGTTACCTTCGAGATTAAGATTTGCGCCCAAACGTAAAATTTCCTGGATATGCATAAAACGATTTTCAAACACTGTTTCGGTGACTGAACTCGTACCTTCGGCTATCGCATTCAAGGCACAAAACTGGGCCTGCATGTCGGTTGGAAAACCCGGGTAAGGTGCGGTTCGGATATTAACTGCAGTTGGTTTTTTGCCCTGCATATCGAGTTCTATCCAGTCCTTTCCAGTTTCGATGATGGCACCCGCTTCGATCAGTTTGGCGAGTACTGCCTCGAGCAGCGTGGGGTCGGTATACTTGATCCGAACCTTACCACGAGTAATCGCAGCAGCTACCAGATAGGTTCCGGTTTCTATCCGATCAGGTAATACCGAATAATCGCAACCCTGAAGATTTTCGACGCCATGAATGGTGATGGTATCGGTACCGGCATTTTCAATTTGACCACCCATGGCACTAATAAAATTGGCGAGATCGACCACTTCCGGCTCGCGAGCCGCGTTTTCGATTACCGTGGTTCCGTCAGCCAGACTCGCTGCCATCATCAGATTCTCGGTACCGGTTACCGTTACCTGATCCATCACAATGCGAGCACCCTTGAGGCGCTCTACTTTGGCCTTGATATATCCCTGATCGACTTCAATATCTGCACCCATCGCCTCCAGCCCCGACAGGTGCATATCAACCGGTCGAGCGCCAATCGCACAACCACCGGGTAATGACACCTCGGCTTCTCCATATCGTGCCAACAAGGGACCTAGCACTAGTATTGACGCACGCATGGTCTTAACCAGCTCGTAAGGTGCAAAAGTATTTTCGATAGTAGTCGGGTCGACTTCGATGCTCATTTTTTCACCGATAGTCAACGATACGCCCATTCGACCGAGAAGCTCCATCGTGGTAGTAACATCATGCAAATGCGGCACATTGCGAATGATTACCGGTCCACTAGCCAGCAAAGTACCGGCCAGAATCGGCAGGACCGCATTCTTCGATCCCGATACCTGCACCTGGCCGGACAATGGAATACCACCCTTGATAATTAGTTTGTTCATTGGTGAACGGTGTGATTAGCCGAAGCAGCCAAAAGGCGGCTATTCTAGCAGATGCCCACGATGAATGTAGGGCTTAGTTCCTACTAGCCTGCATATTGCCAGTACTCTTGCCTACAGATCCTGATTACGTTCGCGTAAGGTTTTTATCAGGCCATCGATCCCATTTTTCCTGATCTGGCGGGAAAAACTGGAACGATAGTTTGTCACCAGGCTGATATCATCAACACTGATATCATAGACTTTCCATCCTTGTCCGGTCTGTTTCAGGCTGTAGTTCAGCGGTATCGGAAAACCGCCCTTCTGCTCTATCTCGGTCCTGACCGTAACATCGCCGCTTTCTAAAGAGCCTTCGATTGGCAGATAGATAATTTTCTGGTCATTGTATTCGAGTAACGCCTTACCGTAGGTTCGCACCAGTAAAATTCTGAACTCATTGGTAATCAGTCGCCTCTGCTCAGTACTAATTTTGGTTTTATAACGACCCAGTGCCAGATCTGTCATGGTACCGAAATCAAAGTGTGGCAACACGATTTCATCTACCAGCGCATAGAGTTTGGCTGGATCCTGTTGGTATTTCCCAGGGTCGGACTGAATTCGGCTCAATACCTGGTTAGAGGCATTCCGAATCAGTTCCTCGGGGAGCGATTCAGTGGCAATAGCGGTCTGTTGAAAAAAAACACACCACAGAAATACAATTAACTGTTTCACTCGTAGACCCCACTGGCACTTTTTAATTTGAACACGTGATTATTGAAATCATTAACCTTCTTCAGGTACTCACCATAAGCGACTACATAAACCTGCATCGCGGTTAAAATTTTATCGGCTTCTTCAAGGCCTGCTTCAAAATCGGTATAGGCTGCGATCATCCAGCGCCTGGCGGCCTGTGAGCTCGATTTCATCGCCGCAATCGATTCGAATTTGGATTGCACCAGGTGATATTGTTCGCGTACCTGGAAGGGTATGCCCTGACGCGCAAACGAAGCTGTATGAATTAATGCATCGAGATCCGCCTGCGCCTGCGCAACACGGGCAGGCTGGGCACCCGGCTCCCACTGCCAGCGCATTCCGACCAGCGGTGATAACGCGGAATGATTATACAAATCGAAAATATGTGGATTGTCGAGTCTATCGCGCCCCGGAGCGTAGGCCAGCGATCCTGCGACCCCGGCAAAAACGACTGGCTTTTTATTGGCCCTGGTGGCTTCGACCAGAGCGCGACGTGCCGAAAGACCCGCTTCGACCTGGCGGAACTCGGGACGATTATCGCGGGCGAGTGCGACCCATTCCTCAACACTTTGATCCGGCAATGCAAGCGGCTGTAATCTGCGATCTTTCAGCTCGACAGTTTCCGACTGTAAACCGGTCAATAATTTCAACCCCTCCATTGCGATTGCTTCCACTCCCTTGGCCTCGGCGAGAAAATTTTTCACCAATCCCAGACCGGATTGCAATGCGTAACGATCTGACAGGCTCACATTGCCCTTGTCCTCGTCTAGCCATCGGTTTACCAGTTCGAGTGCACCTTCGAGCCGTTTGTGGGTATCTTCAAGCAGAAATCGACTATCCCTGGCGGTCAGGTAGCCGTAATAAGCTTCTACCACAGTAAGGCGAATGCTGTCGCGTTGCAGTTCAACGTCCTGCTGTTTAACCAGAATATTTTGCTGTGCAGCTTTCCGGTAATTTTCCAGTCGACCGAAAGTGGCTAGCGGCTTGACAATACTAAAAGTCAGCCCACCCCATAATGAAAGACCGTCATTGAAATCATAAGTATCGCTTCTTGGCGTACAGGTACCCGAGCAGGACTCGGCGCCACCCTCGTAGAATCCTCCATCGACTCCGGTTGCAATGGCCAGAAAACTGTCCACTTCGTAGCGAAAGCCGGCGGACCCTTCGGCTTCATCGAGTAATCCCTGCGCCTTACGTACAAACGCCCTTTTCTCTTCAATTCTAGGATCATTGACCAGCGCGAGCTGGATCGCTTCATCCAGGCTCAAGGTTGTCTTCGCGTTTATTGCCTGCGACATTAGCACGAGTATTAACAACGATGTATTGATAATAGTTGATTTCATATGCGATATTATTCCCTGGTCTGGCTTAATAGAAACTGACTGAATCCTGTTTCATCACTATCTTAATTATAGTCGATCCGCCGGACCGGTCGGGTTATTGATTGAACCACTAGTACTTCAGAACCGAAATAACAATCGGCGAATATACTCCGAATGAATTCCCCAGGGAACTGTATAAATTAACAGAACTATAATTCCCCGATTATTCCTCCGCCTGGATTGGCGCGCTTTAGAAATCTGGCCGGGGGGCCTGTTTTGCATTTACAATCCAAATAGCAATACATTTTGCTGGAATAATCGCCCGAGAATAGTTAGTGTTCGCAACCTTGTCCTTATTTTCCACTAATCCACATGTCGAGACTTCACACCGACCAGCATAATTTTGACTATGACGACCTGATTCGTTGTGGCAAAGGTGAAATTTTTGGGGAAGGCAATGCTCTGTTACCCTTGCCACCCATGTTAATGTTTGACCGAATTGTCAACATTACTGAGGACGGAGGTAAATACGACAAGGGCCAAATAGTCGCTGAGCTCGACGTTAAGCCAGAACTCTGGTTTTTCAAATGCCATTTCGAAACTGATCCGGTCATGCCTGGCTGTCTCGGGCTTGATGCCATGTGGCAATTGATAGGTTTTTTTCTGGGCTGGAAAGGCGGACCCGGTCACGGCCGGGCACTGGGCGCCGGTGAGGTAAAATATTTTGGCCAGGTATTACCCAGCGCTAACCTGGTCACTTATCGTATCGATATGAAACGCGTCATCATGCGTCGACTGGTGATGGGTATCGGTGACGCCTCGATGGAAGTCGATGGCCGTGAAATATATTCGGCACGCGATTTGCGTGTCGGTTTATTCACTTCTACCACTGATTTTTGAACACCTCCATTTCTCCTACTCGGCCCCGGTATTCATAACATGTGGCTCGCTTTGGGTTCCATTGCCGTGGGACTTGCCTTGCTAGTATGGAGTGCTGATATATTTGTTGAAGGGGCAACTTCGATCGCCAGACATCTGGGCGTTTCGACAATGATTATCGGCATTACTATTATCGGTTTTGGCACCTCTGCGCCGGAAATTCTTATTTCGGTGGTCGCGGTACTCGAAGACACGCCCAACCTGGCGATAGGCAATGCACTGGGCTCTAACATTGCGAATATCGGGCTAATCCTTGGCATTACAGCGCTGATTGCACCCTTACCAATTGATAAAATTACCTTCAGCCGGGAATTTCCGTTATTGTTTTTTGCCACCGGTGTCATGGCCTGGTGTCTTTACGATGGTGCGTTGGATATGGTCGACGGATTTCTACTTTTGACGCTACTCGGATTGACCTTATGGTATCTGGTGCGATCACACCGACTGGAAGGAGATTTAACCCCGGATGAAAATGAACCGGGCGGGGATATCGAACAAGAGACCAGTTTTTCTACCTCCACAGGTTGGCTGCTACTAGGCCTGATCATACTGGTTGGAAGTTCTAAATTACTGGTTTGGGGCGCGACTGAAGTTGCCCACAACTTCGGTATCAGTGAGTTGATCATTGGTCTAACCATAGTCGCACTGGGAACTAGTCTGCCCGAACTTGCCGCTTCGATTGCGAGTGTGAGAAAGGGCGAACCCGATCTGGCAATCGGTAATGTGATCGGCTCCAACCTGTTCAACTCTCTGGCGGTTATCGGTATCCCGGCCGTAATCACCAGTTTCAACATAGACAGATTAGCGGTGACCCGTGACTTACCGGTCGTCATCGCATTGACATTACTATTATACGGGTTGTCACGATTTCCAGCGGTATCCAGAAGCCTGTCCCGTCTGAAGGGTCTCTGGCTGCTATCCGCTTTTGTCATTTACCAGTTATATTTGTATTATGGGGTAATGACAGGTACTCCGTAGCATGGCCGAGCACTCCTACATTAAGCTGGGTCTAGCCGTATTAAAGACTGAATCAGAAGCAATCACTGCACTGATGCAGCGCCTCGACCAGTCCTTCCATCGCGCCTGCGAGATGCTACTCGACTGCGAAGGACGCATCGTAGTCACTGGCATGGGGAAATCGGGTCACATTGGCAACAAAATTGCTGCCACCCTGGCGAGCACTGGATCACCCGCATTTTTTATGCATCCCGGTGAGGCAAGTCACGGTGACCTGGGCATGATCACTACCGACGATCTACTCATTGCCTTATCCAATTCTGGTGAAACCAGTGAAATTACGCTTTTACTACCCCTGTTGAAACGGCTGGGAATTCCGCTGATCGCACTGACCGGTAATCCAGGGTCCACACTGGCACGCGCCGCAGACATTAACCTGGATGTCAGTATCCACAAGGAAGCCTGCCCGATGGGTCTGACGCCTACTTCGAGCACCACGGCCTCATTGGCCATGGGTGACGCTCTTGCGATAGCAGTTTTGCAAGCGCGCGGTTTCACCGAAGAGGATTTTGCGCTGTCGCATCCGGGCGGCAACCTCGGGCGGCGATTGCTGTTACGCGTGAGCGATATTATGCACACCGGAGATGCGATCCCGCTGGTTCCGATCTCTAGCAGTTTGAACGACACCCTGCTGGAAATGACCAAAAAGGGTCTTGGCATGGCCGGTGTAATCGACCCTGAGAACAAGCAACTACTCGGTATTTATACCGATGGTGATATACGACGCACCTTCGAAAAAATGCCCGATATCAATACCGCACAGGTAAAAGACTTTATGACGCCTGACTGCGTCACCATCGAAGCCGACCGCATCGCCAGCGAGGCACTTAAATTAATGCACGATCGCAAAATTAACGCACTTCTGATAGTCGATAAACATAATCTGGTTCAGGGTGCGTTAAACATGCATGATCTATTAAGAGCCGGTGTGGTGTAAGAGTTAACTAGTATGAGCGCAATTCCAGTTCGCCTGGTGAATTTCAACATCGGTGGTTATTTGACCATTCACCGACTGCATTTGGACGCCGAAGGCCAGGAATACAGGGAGATTGATTTACTCGATGGTCACGCCGTTCGAATCCCGCGAGAATACAGCATACAGGCATCTTTTCTGCAGTGAGGCCACTTGCTATTATCATGGTTTTTATCACCATCCTTGGCGCAATCGCGGTAGGCTGGGTTTACGAGTCAAGTTCAAAAGATAAAATCACCAGGCCCGAGCTCGAAATTCCGACGGATATCGATTTCTTCCTCACCCAATTAAATTACCGAGTTTTCAATAAATCTGGCAGTCTGGCCTACCAGTTGCAAAGCCCTTACCTCGAGCATTTTATCAAGGATGATATCAGCCGCATCGAAGATCCGATGATTCAGATTTACCTTGCGAGTGGAGACTGGCAGGTAAAGGCCTCGAGGGGCAACATTATTCACCAACAGGAGTGGGTGGAACTCGACAAGGATGTCGTGATGCAAAAAATGGGGGCAAAATCAATCCAGGTACAATCCGATAGCATTATTTTCAAACCCGACCAGGACCTGGTATCGAGTAAAACTACTGTGATTATCAATACGGGGAGGGCTAAAATTACCGGCGACCAGGCAATTTTTGATTTACGTAATGAGGTATATTCGCTGAAAAATACCCGGGCTATTTATTACCATGCAAACATATAAAGTGAAGGGTACCCTTATCTCTTTATTGATCCTGTTATTGCCTTTGCAATTGTTTGCACTATCCAGCGATGAGCAGCAACCGATTCAAGTTGAAGCCGATAGCCTCGAAATTCGCGACCAGGAAAATATCAGTATATATACCGGCAACGTACTTATGAACCAGGGCAGTCTCGAAATCAGCTGCGAACAACTGACGCTGCACTTCGATGACCAGAAAGAACTCATCCTGATGGAAATGACCGGTGCTCCTGCCACTTATCGTCAGCTCGACGACGATAAACAGGAACTCAACGGTCAGGCAGATCGAATACAATATCAACAATCGGAGTCGATATTAGTCATGACGGGTAACGCCCGGCTCATCTATAAAGGCA
>JACZQS010000063.1 GCA_022545625.1 Pseudomonadota bacterium | reverse complement strand
AGACCAGATCGTCTTGCGCTGCACGAACTCATAGTGCGAATTACTGCGGACATCGTCATACTCGAGGGCAAGCACGAAGAGGATCTTGGCCTTAATTTCAGGCGTGTAGTACACACGATAATGGACGGTTACCTGACAGCGCATCTGGAGGAAATCGAAAAGACTTTTCAGACGCTATACAAGCAGGTGCGCGACATGGTGAATCAGGAGCTTTCCGAATCATTATTTCCCAGTGCTGAAGCACGCGTAAAACCAAACCCCTCAATACTGGGACGGTTATTTAAATCAGCGAAAAAACCGCCCAGGGCCGTGGAAAGTACACAGGAACGCCAGCTACGCATCATCGCCTCGTTCAAGCAGCGCGGACTGAATGCCGACGACCCGCTCGTGGCGGCGCTGTATAGAAGCCTTTACCGGGTGCTCGGATCAATTGTCGGTAAACGGGGATATCTCGGCAATGACCAGACTATGCTCGCAGACCTGATTGCATCACATATTTGCAGCCGATACGGTAGCCGTCTGATCGGCAGGCAAATAGATGTGTGGGTCAGGCAAGCTGTCGTCGCGGAAGGTTATACATTGATCCCCGACGCGCAAAATCCGGTTCTGATCAGTCTCAAGGGTACATCGGCAGCAGGTAAAAGTTCTCTACGGCCGATGCTCGGGGAAATGATTAATAATCTCGGTATCAAAAACGACGGCTATGGCACGATCAGTCCGGACATCTGGCGCCGCCTGTTACTCGATTACGATTCACTCGGCGAGGATTATAAATACGCCGGGCGTCTGACCAGTTACGAGGTAATCATTATCGATGCCAAGCTCGACCATTATATTCGGGGTAAGGCGCAACGGAGTAATTCGACTCCGCACCTGGTGGTCGACCGATTTCGCTTCGACAGTTTTGCGAGCGAAAAAATATCACGCATATTGCACAATACCTACGCTAAATACACCGATACCATGTACATGTTTTTTGTTATCACGCCACCCGAGGCTACAGTCGAGCGTGGTTGGGAACGCGGGTTAGTCCGGGGACGATATAAGTCAGTAGAGGACTTCCTCGGGCATTGCGTCGAGGCTTACGTGGGTATGCCAAAGCTATTATTTAAATGGCTGGCGCACAAAAAACCAAAATTTATATTTGAATTCCTCGATAACAGTATTGAGATGGGAATCTACCCACCATCCATTGCCCGCGGCACCCAGTCGCAAATGGATATATTCGATCCGATCGCGTTCATCGATATCGAGCGCTACCAGAAAATTAATATCATGGCCGCCTCCCCCGAGGAGGTTTATCCGGATCAACAGCTACTGGAGATCGATAAAAATATCGGCTTCCTGCAACAGTGCATCAGGAAAATAGAGCATATTCGTTTCGTCGATCTCGACTCGGAGAAGGCTTATGTCACGGTAAATAGTGGAAAATTCGTGATTAGCGATCTGGAATTGTTGCAGACCAAACTATTAAACGCAGACCTGAGGGCAATATTTTTGGTGATCGCGCCTGAAATCTGTAATATTACCGATTGATTTTCCCGTACGCGCCCGGAGCAAGCAATGAGTAAAAAATCCAGGGGCAGTTGCCTGTGTAATGCCGTCACCTACCAGTTTTCTGGTCCCGAATTTGTTTTTCAATACTGCCACTGTTCCCGCTGTCGTAAGTTTACCGGCAGTGCTCACGCGGCGAATATCATCATCGACCCAAAGCAGTTTGAATGGCTGGGTGGCGAGGAGATGGTCGGTCGTTATGAACATCCAGAAGCAAAACACTATGCCACCTGCTTTTGTAAGCGCTGCGGATCTTCTCTACCCTGGCTGGCCAAGAGTGGCCGCTCGATGGTAATTCCCGCTGGAACACTGGACGATGATCCGGGTATCAGGCCGGCACAGAATATTTACTGGCAAGATCGCGCACCCTGGCGAGAAGAGGTGGCAGACCTGGTTCACTATGATGAACTGCCGACCAAATAGCACGACCTATACCGATGAGGAACTAAATCGCCCGAGTCCAATCGTATTAGCAAGTTCTTTAATATAAAAATAACAACATGCACAAATTCAAATGGGTCCTGTTTTTAGTCTTATCGTCGGCATTTCTGCTGCAAACTGCTTTGGCATCGACGCCGCAAAACCCTCTCCTGACCAGGGATGCCTTATATGTCTCATTCAACGGCGTTCACAAATTTAATCAGGCTACACTAGAGCGCAAATGGTCAGCTTTGCAGGGCCTGCAAACCTTCGATCCGGTGATGGGTAAAAATCTGCTCTATGTGGGTAGCCCGCAGGGATTGTATGCTCTCGATCCCGATACGGGCCAGCAGGTATGGCGCATTGAAGAATCGCGTACTATTTTTAGCCCGACAGTAGCACGGCAGATATATGCGGGCAGTTTGCATGGGGCCCTGTATTCGATCGAACCCGCCAGCGGTAAAATCAACTGGCGCCAGCAGTTTCCCGGCTGGATCTATTCACCCGTTGTACTGCCCGATCAAAACCAGCTATGGGCCGGCGGACAAGATCACAAAGCCTTTGCCATGTCGGCTAATGACGGCCGTCAAATACATACGATAGCGCTAAACCAGGAGTCGGTATTCAGCCCGATTGATTTGAAAAATAATCGAATCGCGTTCAACCTGTTTAACGGTCAAACCGCAATCATCAATACTGTTACCGCAAAGATTGAAAGTTGGCTAGACGGTTCGACTCAGCCTAAAAATTTAATTTTTGATGACAGGTTTATCTACCGATCGAGCCGGGATGGACAACTAACCGCATTCGATCGCAAAACCTATCGACAAGCCTGGCAAAAACCAATAGTCGGGCAGGATTTAACCATCCATCCGTCCAGCGGTAGTCAAATTCTGTTGAGTGACCTGGATAAAATACTGGTTCTGTTCGACCCTCAAAAACGCGGCGAAATCTGGCGCAAGGCGATACCCGGAAACTGGTTTTCGCCAATCCAGGTCGATGCAAAAAATATTATTTATTTTTATTCGGCTAATTTGCAACCATATCAACTGTCTGCTGTCAGAATTAATGCTCAACCAACCAAATAGAGGAAATATAAATGAAAACAATGAAAATGATATATTTTGGGGCCCTGCTATTGGCTGTCGGTACCGTCAATGCGGCACCATTTGGCGGAGAGGCGGACGTTAAGTACGCGAAAGACCTCTGGACATCGATGGTGAACGAATCGTTGGCCGGGAAAGGCAGCATCATGTCGGTTCCCTATACCGGTCAACATCCACACGGAGCGATTCTCGACGCCCTTGATGGCCCGATTAATATTGATGGCAAGCTGCACCGCATTATTATCAAACGTAACTACGGTGGCCCCGGAGTTAGCAAGAGCGCAGTTGCCAACGATCCAGAAAAATACCTGAAAGCGGTTACGGTGATGCTTAAACGGCCCGGTTATGATCCTGACAACAAAGACTGGTTCTGGGTAAAATACAAGGCCGATGGAAGCCTGGATACAAATCCAGCCGGAATGAAGCTGGCTGGCATGATAGCAAAAGGCAAACCGAAAGGATGTATTTCCTGCCATACAGCAGCACCTGGCGGCGATATGGTTTACAACAGCGATTAAATTAATTTCGACCCTCTATAAACCCGGCTAGCCTACTGGCTGCCGGGTTATAGTTTGCCTACCGAACCCTTAGCGTTTAATTCAAAATAAATCCCGCTGTTGCCCGGTAACCGCTTCCATCGAGCTACCGATCGCATTCAGTATGGTATCGGCGATCGGGGTCAGTTGCTTTTCGATATAGTGATCATAATCAAGTTTTGAGTGCTGGCACTCCAGGGTTTCGGCTCCGGATAAGGTGATCACATACTCTATCCAGCTCCTGTTGCTATATCGCGAGGGTTTGGCGTTTTGTTTGAACATCGCCTCGGCCTTGATAGCCGCCTGGGCATGAGGCGGGATATTCCTGACATATTCCGAGAGCCTTTTGCGCAGGCGTTTTCGATAAACCAGCGCACTGTCGAAATTTCCGGCACGCAAATTGTCTACTGTCTGCCGAACATATTCCTGGTACTCCTTGCCATCGAATACTAATTGATACAGGTTTTGCTGAAACAGACGTGCCAGTTCAGTCCAGTCGGATCTCACCGTTTCCAGTCCCTTGTAATGGATAGTTCTATTGCCCTGTCCGTCGTCGATCAGGCCCGCGTAGCGCTTTTTACTGCCCTGGTCCGAACCCCGTACAGTGGGCATAAAGAATTGACTAAAATGAGTCTCAAGTTCCATTTCCAGGTATGACTGAATGCCGTATTGCTGTTGCAAATGATGCGACCAGTACACATTGATCAAGTCTACCAGCCTGCGCCCAATAGACTGCGCGGTTTGGTTATCCGCAGCCTGTTGCAAGGAAACAAAGACCGAGTCAGTATCACCATAAATAACCTCATAACCCTCGGCTTCGATTATTTCGACGGTTTTCAAAATTATTTCGTGGCTGCGTTTGGTAATCGAGCTGGTCAGGCGCGAGTCGTGCATGCGGCACCCGGGAGTTCCAAGCACCCCGTAAAACGAATTCATGATGATTTTGATCGCCTGCGAAAGCGCGGCGTTATTATCCGCTTTCGCCTGGTCTCGCGCCTGCCACAATCCGGCGATAATTTCGGGCAGAATATTTTCGCTTTTACTGAAGCTTGCTCCGTCGAAGCCTGCCACAATATCGTCCGCTGCCGCCTGCTTTGCGGCTATTCGTGCGTAAGGGTCGACCTTAAAGGTGCGGATGATGCTCGGATACAGGCTTTTATAATCGAGCAGCAGCACGCTATTATGCAAACCGGGCTTTGAATCCATCACGTAGCCGCCCGGCGCACTCAGCTCGCCCTGGTAGTCGCCGATATTGGGCGCGATAAACCCCTTACGGTGCAGGCGTGGTAAATAGAGATTGTCGAATGCGGCGACCGAACCACCTACCCTGTCCATTTCCAGGCCGGTGAGTCGTGCGCGTTCGATGGAGAAATTGATCAGGTCCGCTTTTTCGAAAATATCCCACACCAGTTGGCAGTCCTCGAGGTTATAAGCAGCGAGTGCAGCCTTGTCCTGATGAAACTGACGCCGTATTTCCTTAGGCTTGAACAGCGGGTCGAGTTTTTCTTCATCCTGAATCAGCTTACCGCGACCTAATAGTTCCTGGCCAACCGAATCCAGGGCAAAACTGGCGAAGTTATAGGTAGCGCTCTTGAGGGTGTCGATACCGTCCAACACCACGCGCCCGGGAATGGAAATAAAATAATGCTCGGCATCGGTTTGCGCTTTTCGCCAGGCGGGTATGGCCCTGGCACGACCGATCCTCAGTGGTATGTTCAGCACCTGTGATTTTTTCTGCAACAGCCGCAAGTCAAAATTGACCAGGTTCCAGCCAATTAAAATATCCGGGTCGACCTTCTCCACCCAGTCCATCCAACACTCCAGCAGATTAGCTTCATCGGCAACATACTGGATACGATCGCTGTCTTCTCCCTCGCCGATGATCAGGGTTTTTTTGACCCGCTGTGACACAAACGCGATCGAAAACAATGCATCGTCCTTGTAATCGGTTTCAATATCGATCGACATCACCGTAAAACCCGGTGTGTACTCACCCGGTTTCAGGCCTACATTCTCAATTGCCCGATTCGAGTACTCGGCTTCGACATTGATCGCAGCGGTGATAAAACGCTCGTTGAGGAAACGCTCGGTCGGCCGAATATCCGACTCGAAACAGGGTATCTGCTGTTGTGCCAGCAAGTCCCGCGCCCTGTAAAGCTGTCGCTGTGAGTCGAAATAGACACCGCTTACCGCGTCGAAATTAAATGTTTTCAACTCCAGTGGCTCAATCGATATCCCGTCCCAGTCGTGCATTAACTGCGCTACCCGGGAGGCATCAGACTGACGAATAAAGAAAATTGGCCGTTGCCCATGCAGGAAAACCTGTAGAGGTCCGCTAGCGGTACTGAGCCAGAATTCGAGCCGAACCCCGTCGGCGGTATCCTGCCAGTGTCGGGTCAATAAAAAACCGGGAATCATCGACTCAACCAACCTTACGCTGCATTTACCCGATATCCACTATCGGGCAAATATTCCTTGATCGAACGGAGAGGTATACAATCGGTAGCACTATAAAATAACCCTATTTTAAGTGTTTCAATTACTTCGAAATAACACCACAGGGACAGACTAAAGGCAACTATGAAACAGGAAAACAAGGTGGCATTGGTAACCGGAGCTGGCACTGGCATCGGCAAAGCCACGGCTCTGCATTTACTCGAACATAATTATTCCCTGGTGCTTGCCGGACGTCGGCTTGAATTGTTAAACAAGGTAGCAGCCGAGGCCGGGGTCGAGACGGATAGATTTCTTTGTGTCAGCGCTGACGTCAGCGATCCTGATTCTGTCAAAACCCTGTTTGACAAGATTCGGGAAACTTATGGCAGGCTCGATCTGCTATTCAATAATGCAGGTTGTGCAGCCCCGGCGATTCCGATGGAAGACCTGAGCTTCGATCAATGGCAGGCAGTGGTAAACGCCAACCTTACCGGTGCCTTTCTTTGCGCCCAGCAGGCGATTAAGATGATGAAATCCCAATCACCCCAAGGTGGCCGGATTATAAATAACGGTTCTATTTCGGCGCATTCACCACGCCCCCACTCGGCACCCTATACGGCTACAAAACATGCGATCACCGGGCTCACCAAGTCTATTTCGCTCGATGGTCGAAAACACAATATTGCCTGCGGTCAAATCGATATTGGCAACGCCGACACCGATATGACCCTGCCGATGCTTAAGGGTGTGCAGCAGGCCAGTGGTGAAATGATGCCAGAACCGCGAATGGACGTGGGACAGGTCGCCGACGCGATATTGCATATGGCGAACCTGCCTCTGGAAACCAACGTACAGTTCATGACAATCATGGCAACCAAAATGCCATTGGTAGGCCGGGGTTAGGGTCATCACCGGAAAACTCGTACAGGGGATCAGGCTCGACGACATCGTAAGAAATCAATTCAAAACCTTGAGGCGATAAATCTTTTTTGCGATTACTCTACTTTTTTAAAATTTAGCAGCGGCGGAAATAATTCCAGTTCGCGCAGGCTTTCCGAAATAATTCCAATAAAACTTTTTTTCAATCTCATATCGGTAAATACCTGCTGAATATCGATCACATCAAAATAGTTGTCGTCTAAATAATTCGGATTCCACAGAATCAATGGGCATTCCTCTTTTGCATAGATAGACGTTCCCATGCCTTTATGTATGGACCGTACTTCGATTTCATTGAACTGTACATTTTCTGCCAGGAACAGGCATGAACTGACATCGAATTTGGAGATACTATCGAGCGCGTCGCGAGGATGAATTTCACCGATTACATGAACCATGCGGGTCACGTCTTCTTCCAGGTCGGCAACCAGGTTAAACGGGCCCTGCACGTCATCCCTGGCAAAAATATAACGATCCTCGTGATAGACAATCTTGCCCACGGTTAGTAGATTTTCAGATATGTTAGCCGCGTAGTATTTCGAGATATCGTGGAATTTGGTTGCCATCACCCTGCCCTTGTTTGCTTCCCTATTTTATCGAGTTATTTGTATAAAATATGATTATAGTGTCACATAGTTATGTGTGGAGTGAAATATATGAATTTGCTGTACTACTGCGGCATAATCATGATTGCTAACCATGGTTGTCACTCCTGCCTCCGAAATCAACTCCCCTTAACCGCGGAAAACATTCCCCACCGTTGATCGCCTGATTTTGCTCGGACCACCTTGTCACGCCAACTTTGCTCCAGATTGGCGCGGTCCATATCCACCAGGTCGAGGGCTGCTATTTTGTTCAGATCGGATTGCAAAATACTGATGAACCTGTCTGTTATATCCTGGTATTCAACCTGTTCGAAGCCGGCTTTTGATATCAGCTCGGCATAATCGGGCAGGGTGTGAAGAATATATCCCCTGTCGTCTACATAGGCGGAAAAGGGTTCACTCCAGGGTTTTTTACCACAGCAATAGTCGGTGAATAACAGCTGCCCGCCTGGCCGAAGTGACGCATAGAGTGCTGAGATCAAGCGCGTTTTATCCTCGATATGCAAAAACACATCACGACTATAGATCGCATCGTAATATCCGGGCCGATCAAGCTCCAGACAATCTCCCCATTTAAAATTAATCCGCTCTGATAATCCGTGAGCCGCCAGTTTTTCATTTGCAATCGCCAGCATATTCTTCGACAGGTCGATCCCGTCGACCCTCAAATTAAAATCGCGCGCCATAACAAAGGCACTGCCACCCAGCCCGCAACCGACATCGAGCACTCGAGACTCGGGTGCCAACTTCATTCGCCCGACCAGCTCGATCGTTATCTCACGACCACCCGGGCTGACAAAGTCTTCACCATAGACAGCCTCGTATCGCAAAATGGATGCGGTTGCGTACTGTGCCGAATCGAGGAATTCCTGGGTCACCTGGTTCGAATGGTTCATCAAGAACCCCCCCTGAGTTGGTTGTAGTAGGTGCGATAATTTTAACTAAGCTTTGAATTATTAGTTGCCTGAATACTCTTAATAGCATCCTCTGCTGTATAATTTTACCCTGATTAATCATTGATAGAAATCGAGCACCTAATGAAAACAATCATACTCGCAGTGATCGCCGGATGCCTGAGTATCACTAATGCCTGGGCGGAACACGAGGTAGATCATCGCTATAACATTCGCGGTTACGTGCTCGATGAAAACCAGCAGGGTATCGACAATCTGAATGTACAAGTCTTCAGCGGCAGTAGTATGCTAGGAAACAGCAAAACCGACTCCAGTGGTTATTATTCGATACATCTACACCTGCACAATTCAGATAACAGACGTAGCCTCAGACTTCGCGCCGGGCCTTACGAATCCGAGCTAAGGGTAACACTCGATCCCGGGGATATAAGCACGTTGCGGGTGCACGACGCAAATTTCATCGCCGGTGAGTATATCGAGGGTACGCTCGGGCGCTTTCGAATACCTCCCTGGTTATATCCGGTTGGCGGTCTGTTGGCGCTTGGCGTCATCGTCGTGATCCTCGAAACCCGCCGGAAAAAGAAAATCAGGCAAAAGATGGAAATGACGAGCGATAAACAACTAACTGGTAAGCGTAAATCCAGGAAAAGACGGCGGAAAAAACGTTAATTTTATCTCCGGCGTCGCTGGTTAGCTAAACTGGACATTTGCAAAGGGGACTTTTATTCTCTCCTGTACTTGGTGCCAGTTTTAATATCAAAATAACCCGGGTCAAGGTCGAAAAATCGTTTTGAGGTGGGGATGAGCCAGAAGAAAAAA
>JACZQS010000343.1 GCA_022545625.1 Pseudomonadota bacterium | reverse complement strand
GTCTTCTAGCTCATAAATTGCGCGCATCCGGATCGACCCGTTACCGGTTTCATAGAGACTGCGTAATTCGGGCTCAGCGGTGATAATTTCTGCTTCGGTGGGGTAATCTGGGCCTTTAATGTGTTTGCCCAGTTCATCGAGGGTGGTACGCGAATTTTCCAACAGGCGTATACAGGCGCTAGCGACCTCGCGTATATTGTGCGGCGGTAAATCGGTCGCCATGCCCACCGCGATACCGGTGGTACCATTTAGCAGGATATGCGGCAGACGAGCCGGTAACAGCGACGGTTCCTGCATCGTACCATCGAAATTTGGAACCCAGTCGACCGTTCCCTCCCCCAGCTCCTGCAACAGAACACGCGCAAATGCGGACAATCGTGATTCGGTATAACGCATAGCAGCAAACGATTTAGGATCGTCGGGTGATCCAAAATTACCCTGACCATCTATCAGCGGATAGCGGTAGGAAAAATCCTGCGCCATCAATACCATCGCCTCGTAGCAGGCAGTATCGCCATGGGGATGAAATTTACCCAGTACATCCCCGACTGTACGCGCCGACTTTTTGTGTTTTGAGCTGGCGGATAAACCGAGTTCAGACATCGCGTAGATGATTCGACGCTGTACCGGTTTCAGGCCATCACCAATATGCGGTAGAGCGCGGTCGAGAATGACGTACATCGAGTAGTCGAGATAAGACTTTTCGGTAAATACCCTTAAAGGCTGTTTTTCGACACCCTCGTAGTTGAGTTCCAGATTTTCAGACATCGGCCATATCGCCCCTGGCCTGCAGCCATTCCTTGCGCTCGGCAGCGCATTTTTTCGACAACATCATATTCATAATTTCGAAAGTTTTGTCACCCGGTTCGATAGTCAATTGCACCAGGCGCCTTGTGTCCGGCGCGATTGTGCTTTCGCGTAATTGCAACGGATTCATCTCACCCAGTCCTTTGAACCGCGTCACACTAACCTTGCCCTTTCTTTTCTCCGCGGTAAGACGATCGATTATGCCATCACGCTCGGCTTCGTCGAGCGCGTAATATTTATCTTTGCCAATATCGATACGATAAAGTGGGGGCTTGGCGACATAGATATGACCTTTTTCAACCAGGGTTTGAAAGTGTCGCAGGAACAGGGCACAGAGCAGGGTGGCAATATGTGCGCCATCCGAGTCAGCATCAGCCAGGATACAAACCTTACCATAGCGAAGATTAGACAAGTTGTCCGAACTCGGTTCGACACCAATCGCGACTGATATATCGTGTACTTCCTGCGAAGCCAATATCTGGTCGGAGGAGACTTCCCAGGTATTAAGGATTTTACCCCGCAGTGGCATGATGGCCTGAAACGCCCGGTCGCGCGCCTGCTTGGCCGAGCCACCGGCGGAATCGCCCTCGACCAGGAATAATTCGGTACGAGCGATATCCTGGCTACTACAATCGGCCAGCTTACCCGGTAGCGCGGGCCCGGCGGTGACTTTTTTTCGAACTACTTTTTTGGCGTTTTTAAGCCTTTTCTGTGCGCTCGAAATCGCCATCTGCGCCAATAGATCACCAATTTCAGCGTGTTGATTCAGCCACAGGCTGAACGAGTCCTTTGCGATACCCGACACAAAAGCAGCTGTCTCCCGCGATGACAGGCGTTCCTTGGTTTGCCCGGTAAATTGCGGGTCCTGCATCTTCACCGACAATATATAACTGACCTTGTCCCACACATCGTCCGGGGCGATCTTGACACCGCGCGGTAATAGACTGCGAAATTCACAAAATTCACGAATTGCATCGGTCAACCCGGTACGCAACCCGTTGACATGAGTGCCACCCTGCGGGGTAGGGACCAGGTTGACATAACTTTCGGTGATGCTCTCCCCACCTTCGGGAAGCCACAATATTGCCCAATCGACCGCTTCGTGCTCACCCTCCATCGACGTCACAAAAGGTTGCTGCGGCAGTAAATCAATTCCAGAGAGCGCCTCGGTTAAATAATCAACCAGCCCATCTTCATAACACCATTCGACTGCTTCCTTGGTTTTTTCGATATAAAATTTAACTTTTAAACCGGGGCATAAAACAGCCTTGGCGCGCAACACATGTTTTAGTTTATTAATCGAAAATGCGGCGCTGTCGAAATATCCGCTATCGGGCCAAAACCGAATCGTGGTGCCGGAATTTTTCTTACCCACGGAGCCTAACTCCTTGAGTTTGGTTTTCCTCTCACCATGCTCAAAACTGATCGAATATTCCTTTCCATCTCTGCGTACCCGAACATCTAGCCGCTTTCACAACGCGTTGACCACCGAGACTCCGACCCCGTGCAGTCCACCCGAAAACTGATAGTTTTCATCGGAAAATTTGGCCCCGGCATGTAATTTGGTGAGTATCACCTCGACACCGGGTATACCTTGTTCGGGGTGTATGTCTACTGGCATGCCACGTCCGTCGTCGATTACACTGAGTGACTGATCAGCATGCAATATGACGCCGATTTGACCGGCAAAGCCAGCTATCGCTTCATCGACACTGTTATCGATTACTTCCTGCGCCAGATGATTCGGTCTGCTCGTGTCGGTATACATACCCGGTCGTTTTTTGACCGGTTCGAGACCAGTCAATACCTCGATCGAAGCTGCATCGTAGTTATTTTTCAACAGAACAAATTCCTCGATACCAGAGTTTCTGATTGCGCGGGATTATAG
>JACZQS010000342.1 GCA_022545625.1 Pseudomonadota bacterium | reverse complement strand
GCGATGCCGGCACGTGCAGCTTCGCGCGGTCGGCGAACTCCAGCGTCAGGAACTCCTCGATCGCGCCGGTCTTGCGATCCTCCAGCGTCCGAAGCCCCTGGAACGCCGCGATGCCGTGATCGCGATGCACCACGAAGTCGCCCGGCTCCAGGTCGATGAACGTGTCCAGTGCGCGGCCGGTGGCCACCCGGCGGATGCGACGCCGGGTCTGGAACCGGTTCATCAGCTCCTGGTACGGAACCAGCGCCAACCCCTGCGCGTGCTGCCGCGGCTGGCGGGAGACGTCGAGCTTCAGGTGACGTGCGTTCAACAACCGAAGAGCTCGAGCCTGCACGCAGTCGTTCGGGCTCAGCTCCCTGGCGGGTATCCCCTGGCAGGTCACGGCCTGCGCTGGGTCTTGCGAGCGCTCCCAGCGGACTTCGCCTGGGGCAACACCGAGCTGCCCGACCGGCTCGGCGCGCTGGTGCGCGCCTGCCAGGCCTGCCGCGACGTGGCCATTGCCTACATAATGGCCGGAGGACTCGACACAGCTTACCGCGAGCGCGTCTTACGAGAGGCTCAGGTAATGGCAAAGCTCAGCAGCCATCCCAACATAGTGCAAATGTTCGATTTCGGTGAAGAGGGCGGACAGCTCTTCATAGTAATGCCCGTGATGGCTGGGGGCACGGTCGAGCAGTTGATAAAGAGTGCGGAAGGTCAGCCATTGAAGTTGGACGTAGCTCTTCAGACTGCCACCGATGTATGCCAGTGCCTGGAGTTCGCTCACTCGAATGGCATTTTTCACAGGGATATCAAGCCCGCAAATATCTTCATCCGGGTAGATGGCGATCCGGTGCTGCTTGACTTTGGTTCTGCGAGACAGGCTCTGAGCGAACAACAACAATCTCTAACAAGTATTTTCTCAAAGGGATATGCGCCCATAGAACAACATCATAGCGGAGATGAGTTACAAGGTTCATGGACAGATATCTATTCTCTTGGCGCAACCTTGTATCGCTGTATTGCAGGTGTTCCTCCTTCAGATGCAATTGACAGAAGTGCGTCAATCAGCCTTGCATCAAGAGATACCTATGTTTCTGCGCTCGAATTTAGCGATGGCCAATATTCGAATGGGCTTCTCCAGGCAATTGATGACGCCTTGCAATTTAAAATCCAGGATAGACCACAAAACATTTCTGAATGGAAACTCCAATTTGGTAATGAGATGTTAAACGTTACTTTAAACAACAAATTGAGTGAAATACTGGAATCGAATCAGGAAGCAAGTGATTTACTGTCCTCGACACTACAGGCCGCTGACCGAGGTGACATCTCGGCCATTTCAAATCTAGGGTTTATGTACGTAAAAGGCATCGGTGTTGAACAAAACGAGAAAGATGGCGTGATGTGGTACCGCAAAGCTGCTGGACTTGGTCATTTAACCTCACAATTTAATTTAGGCGTCATGTATGCAAAGGGGCGTGGAATTGAGCAGAATTATGTTGAATCATTAAAGTGGTACAAGATGGCTGCTGAACAGGGAGATCTAACTGCCCAGGCAACATTAGGCATGATGTTTGCGAAGGGGATTGGTTGTGAAAAAAATAATGAAGTTGCACTTCATTGGTATCAAAAGGCTGCATCAAAGGGGGATGTCAAAGCGCAATACAATCTGGGAAATATGTACTCAAAAGGCATTGGTACGGATGTCGATGATTTAGAGGCATTCCACTGGTATCAAAAATCTGCAGAACAGGATCACCCAAATGCTCAACTTAATCTGGCCTACATGTACGGAAAGGGTCTGGGTGTTAAGCGAGATGATGTAAAATCTTTCGAGTGGTACAAAAAATCGGCAGAACACGGCCATCCAAATGCACAGTTCAACCTGGGGGTTATCTATGCGAAAGGAAGAGGCACAGATAAAGATGAAAAATTATCAAGGGAATGGTATAAAAAATCGGCTGAACAGGGAAATGAAAATGCAGAACGGGTACTGATAAAACTTGATAATTAACTCACACAAAGAAGAACAAAAAAATAAACTAATATATAAATATCAAAACAGGAGATAAAACATGGTTTACCGTGATATGTCGGACGAAACACGCATTCAATTTCGTAGAAGTGAAATAGTTGAAAAAGATACAATCTATGCAGCGGCTTCCGAAATATATGCTGCCTTCATAGGTCAGGGACTAGTTAATGATGACAATTACAAGGAGATGATGAAAAAATCAGTCAACCAGGCAATTGACCTGGCACTGGTAACCGACATGGTGGTGGCTACGGCTGGCGACAGGGATCAATCATTTTAGTATTGATGAACCAGCACCTGAAATGAATCTTAATGCGGGAATGTCGCCCAAGGCAGGTAGTGGCAAGCCGAAAAGTGGTCTCGACTCCGGACCATTGGTATTAACATGTGTGGCATAGTCGGCTATGCAGGTTTCCGGGAATCCCTGCCTGTTCTTCTGAGTTCCCTAGAGCGCGTCACCTATCGCGGGTACGACTCGTTTGGTGTGGCTCTCCTCAATGGGCGGGGCATCGAGGTCTTCAAGAGGGTGGGAGCGGTGGATGAAAGTCGCGCCCAGGTGGCCACCATTCAAGGCACCCTGGGCATTGGACACACCCGGTGGGCCACGGTGGGAGAGGTTTCAGTTGGTAATGCTCACCCCCACCTGGACTGTACTGGTGACCTGGCTATTGCCCACAATGGTGATA
>JACZQS010000062.1 GCA_022545625.1 Pseudomonadota bacterium | reverse complement strand
GGGTTGATGTTTAAAGGCAAAAAAAAGAGCGAGACCTGAGGCTCACTCTTTCAGTTTCCATCCTCTAGCGAGGTTGGCTGTGGCTTAACAATCGATCATTGCCAGCCTTATTCTCGATCTGCTAATCAGAGTGCAACGATGTTCTCTGCCTGGGGGCCTTTTTGCCCTTGTGTGACAGTAAATTCAACCTTCTGGCCTTCAGCCAGGGTTTTGAAACCCGAGCCAGCTATTGCGCTGAAGTGTGCAAATACGTCAGGACCAGACTCTTGCTCGATAAAGCCAAAGCCTTTAGATTCGTTGAACCATTTAACGGTACCGGTTGTTGTAGACATATAGATATCCTATTTAATTAAAAAAAAGCCTGATATAGAGGCCAATGGGCTGGAAGATTTGCTATTACTTATGAAAAACAGGACAAGGTACAAACGAAAGAAGGAACAAACGAAGGAATGTCGAAATAATGTGCATAAATATAAGACTTACTTTCAAGCCGAGCGGATTATATACACCATTGGCCTCGGGTCAACAAGTATTTTCAACATAATTTTATTTTTATATTGCCCTATGTCCTTGTCATAACAGGTATTTTATTTTCAAAAGGCGATTGCTTAAGTCGTTTCTACCTGAATTAAGGTGTTAAAGATTGAAAATAAAACTGAATTCGATGCCTGAATGAAAAGACTGGCTATCTGGCTCGGTCAAAAAACCCGAAGATCCGAAAAAATCTGTAGTGAAAACAGTATTACTTCGTCCAAATTCCCAGTATTCGGTAAATATACTGATGGCAGTAGATATGCCCCCTTTGCGAGTCCAGGTTTTACCGGCACGGAAGCGGTATCCCAGCTTCGAACCGAGGGAGAAATCCACTTCGCTCGAGGGCAGAAATAACGTCATCTCGGGCTTGAAATTGTACATGGCGGATACTTCGAGCCAGTATCTTGATTGCCCGGTCTGTTTTGAATTAAATTTCAGGCCTACTTCAGTCTCGTACCAGCTGTACTGTTCGTGTAACCCCTGTACACCGTTCCGGGTCAAAATATCTCTATCCCAGTACCAGTAATGTAATCCTACGAATAGCAGGCCGGGGTAGTAGGTTTCTTCGTGCTGGGAGTATGATATTCCAATCCTTGCCAGTTGCTCGTTGGTTTCGGTTTCGTGGGGTAGGCCAAGCTGGGTCCTACCGTCGTAATCGACGCTACCGCCATAAAAAGATGCGTTGAATTTTAGCGAATCCAATTTTGCGACACTAGCATAGGATAGCTTGACGCCAGGTATGAAGCCTTCTTCAATATTCAGCAACGCATTATTTTGATCGAATTCCTGGTAATTGAAATAATAGACAGTAGGAGTGATTTCGAATGTGTTGGCGCCGGCAGATTTAATCGGTTGAATAATGAATAGCATTAACGCTAGAGATACATACTGTCGCCGCATAGTGTTCGAGTCTTTATGTTTCGGGGCATCTTACTATAAAAAAACCGGCATGAACCAGGTTCGTGTCGGTCTTTAACTGCGTTATTCCAGGTAAATCGTGAGGTGTCTAGATAATGATGCGGTGTGTGCTACGGAATCTGTAGTTCCCCGGCACTGCTATCGATAGCATCGGTGGAGTACTCGTGGGTATGGCGATGATCTCATCGACGTCAGAGGTTGATTCAGATTGACTGATTTTAAATCCCCGTCGGATTCGACTGGATTCGACAGGAATTGATCTTCCGGTTTATCAATATCCGGTTTCATCAGGCCCTGCTATCGAGGGCATTAGTTCCCCTGTTATTAACCGGTTATTAAAAGCAGGGTGCCTACGATGGCAAAAGCGATTGTGAAACCGATGGTCTTGGCATTGATCATGAAAGCTCTCCTGTGGCTTGAGGTCATAGACACTATTTCATTCGTTATACTGACAATAATATAGACCAATATTGGCCTTTTGGGCGAATTATTGAGGTATTGATTTATCGAGACGCTGCTATCGGGTAATGCCCGGGTTTCCCCAATATTTTTTTTAATTCAGGTGATCCCTCGCTCAGGTTTGTGCCGATAATTCACGGCTGATTGATTTCGCCATTTCTATGCCGCTGGCGAAACGGTTGCGAGGTTCCTTTTGCAAGGCCTTATTGATGATACGCGTCGCGCTGGCGGGCAAATCTGAGCGCCATTCTTTAATCGGCTTGTGTTTCTGATTGGCTATTTTATATGCCAGGTTGCCGAGGTTGTCGGCATAAAATGGTAGCTGGCCGGTGAGCAATTGATAAAAACTAACGCCCAGCGAATAAATATCGGCTCGCCCATCCACTTTCGATCCGGTAATTTGTTCCGGAGCCATATAGGAGGGACTACCCATAAAGCTGCCTGTTCGCGTTTTAACCGCGTCAGTAATGCGTGCAATACCAAAATCGGTAATTTTTAGCTGTTTATTTTTCGGGTTGTACATAATGTTGCCTGGTTTGATATCCCGATGCACAATCTTTTGCTTGTGCGCATAATCCAGTGCTTCTGCAACAGTTTTAATGACATTGTAGACCTCTTTCACCGGTAGCAACTTTCCAGGTTTAAGAAATTTTGACAGGGGAACGCCGGAGACGTAGTCCATCGCGATAAAAGCGAAATCTTCCTCCTCACCCATGTCGTATACGGTCACAATGTTGTGATGGCTAAGCCGCCCGGCAGCCTCTGCTTCCCGAAAAAATCGAGCCTTGACATCTTTCAGTTCGGAGGCCGAAAACTGCGAGTAGTCGAGTGTTTTGATAGCGACCTTGCGGTTAATTTTTGGATCTTTACTCAGGTAAACCACACCCATGGCCCCACGGCCTAATTCTTTTTCTATCGCATATCGGCCAAATTCGGGTAATTCAACCTGTGACATCAATAGCGATTTCTGGCCCTGGGGTAGCGACACCGGACTCGATGCCCGGGACGAAATTTCGCCATGGGTCTTGAGTCGCTTTTCTACATCTTTATAGTTTTTGCGTCGGCTACTGATTTCAGAATAGATTTCGAAAGCGCGATCATACTGTCGCTTACGTTCTAACTTTAATCCGATTTCGTATAAGTCAGCGAGTGCAGCATCTTTACCGTTACATTTTAATAAATTCGTGATTGCAATGTCGTATTCATTTCTTTCAAATTGATAGTGACCAAGCTGGTACCAGGCGTCATGCTCCTTGTTCAGCAGGTCCTCCAGGATCGACCGACCGGACACATAGACATAGACTGCCATTTGGCCGATTGCCATCAGCAATAACAGGTTGATCGACGGCAACCAGATGCCCTGCAATATCAGCAACACCGGTTGTGCCGAGATTATGCCCAGCATCAAAAATGCACCCAGGAACAAGCCACTTTGTTTAGATAACAATGGTAAAAACCACAACAGGTAAAAAGCTACCAGCGACAACATCAGGGGTAACAGCCACCAGCTTATCGGTGGAATTCGGTAACTTGCACCGGCTTCGAGGCTACTCAATGAATCGACCAGTATTTGCAGCCGATTGATATCCTGGCCTATCAACACCAGTTTGTTTCTATAATATGATTTTGCCTTATTGCTCGCCGATTTTAGGGTTAACGGATCGATATCGGTATGGCGCCCGGTCAGGGTTGAAAAATAATTAAACACCTTACCCGCGAGGCTGGTCAAAATCAGGGAGTTACCCAGATCAATCTGGCCATCCCCGTCCCACTCTAGATTGCGACTTCTTATGTAACGACTATATGCCGCGAGGCTCAAATCCGGCAATGATTGTTTTCGCGTCTGGTCATACCAGATCAGTGTCTGCTCGTCGGAGGCGTTGGGGTTAAACGGATAAACCCGGTATGGGATAGTCGTATTGGTTACCCTGAATGTCTGTACCTGGGGCAAAAATATCGAGGGAATGTATTGGCGCCAACCCTCCTGATAGGCAAATGAATCGCGATAGGTAATTTTTTTCTGCTGTTTTGGTGAATTGGTATATTGAGTTAAGAATACCTTTTGATTTTCCAGCACCCAGGCCAGTTTATTGCGTTCGCCCTGGGTTGATTTCCATTTGTTGGTGCTGCCAACCTGTGAGAAATCCATTTGCGGGAAATTATCGCTCAGCCAGAGAATCTCCGCCACGTTCGATTTTTTCAGTTTTCGTAGCAGCGAGCGCAGCTCCCGAATTCCCTCCGGTTTTTGCAGACGCGCCTCATCGAGTTGAATAACCCGAAAATCGTTTGACGTGGTTCGCGCCGGCAGCAGGTTGCTGGCAAGGCTGAACATCTGTCCATCCAGCCAGCGCACAGTGCTATTTTGAGATGACAACAAGGCCACCAGAAAACAGATAATAATAAACAGGGAAAAATAAAGTCTGCGATGCTGATCCAATGATGAGCCTGTAAGGTAATCCGGTTATTGCTTCGTGTGTCGGGACTCATTTTATATAGCATATTCAGCCGCCGCCGCTGCTATATTTAACTGAATTTTGATCTGTGTAGGGGTCGTGTGTAGGGGGTCACCTTTGATTGATGATCGACTCCTAATAAACTCGCTAGCCGATAAATGCTATATAGGCTTATGCTTTAAATAATTCGGCGAAGTATCAAAAATCAAAGACCTGACCCCATTTTCGGTAATCCAGCTCCTATACAGTCACCGGATCCGGTACTTCAATATCTTCGTCGATCCCTAATCGCCTGTCCCTGGCGAAATAAGTGTAAAAAACCGGCAATACGAAAAGCGTAAACAGGGTGCCAATCGCAAATCCAGCGACGATAGTAATGCCGATCGCCTGCCGGCTGGCGGCGCCCGCACCACTGGCGACTACCAGTGGCAAAATACCGATGATGGTCGAGAAGGAGGTCATCAATATCGGTCGCAGCCTGATCGAGGCCGCTTTGATCACCGCTTCTACCGGACCTAGCTTTTCATTGACCTGAAATTCATTGGCAAATTCGACAATCAGGATGCCATGCTTGCTAATCAATCCAATCAGTGTGATCAGGCCTACCTGGCTATAAATATTTAATGATACCTGGCCGAGAAACATCGGTATCAGCGCGCCGAACAGGGCCAGGGGTACCGTGGTTAAAATGATAAACGGATCGCGTAAACTTTCGTATTGAGCGGCCAGCACCAGGAACACGACGATGATTGCAAAACCAAAGGCGGCCGCCAGTACTGAACCTTCCTGTATTAACTGACGTGACTGCCCCTGGTAGTCGAAGGCGTATCCGGCAGGAGCGACCTGCTTGGTGATATCGCGCAGGGTCTGTAGCGCCTGCCCGAGGGGTACGCCTGGTACCGCTTCAATCTTGGCCGCATTCTGTTGCTGGAATTGCACCAGTTCGGCGGGCACCGAGGTGTATTCAAGATCGACCAGTGTGGATAGACTGATTTGGTCGCCACGATCGGAGTACACATAATACTGGCTGACGATGTCGGCATTCTCGCGATCCGCCCGGCGCGCCTGCGGAATAATTTTATAACTTCGGCCCGCGAGGTTGAACCGGCTAACATAACCTTCGGCCAAAATAGCGCCGAGTGTCTGGCCGATATCCCGCATCGATACCCCCATCGCCTCGGCACGTTCACGGTCAATGGAAATTTTGATTTCAGGCTTGCTGAAATTAAAGTCGCTTTTAATGAAGATAAACTGGCCCGATTCGCGGGCCTTGGCGAGAACCTGTTGCACTACACCGTAGAGACGATCGTAGCCCTCCTGTGTCTTGATAATAAATTCGACTGCTGTATTGCCACTGGCGCCTGGCAGCGATGGCGGATTGAAGGCGAAACTCTGTAGGCCAGGTTGCTGGTCGAGTTGCTTTTGAATCATCGGGATCATGTCATTTGAAGACAGGGTTCGCTCTTCCCAGGGTTTGAGCAGCATTCCTGCAAACGACACGGTCGGTCCGCCAAACCCGTTCGCCATGAACGACGATTCATATTCGTCTTCAAACTGACGAAATATATCGATGTAGGGTGCAGTGTATTTATTCAGGTAATCTAGGCTGGCATGATCGGGGGCCTTCGAAAAAGTGAATATGACTCCCTGGTCTTCTTCGGGTGCGAGTTCACTCTGGATAAACTGGAACATAGCGATCTGCATCACCAATATGCCGACGACGAACAGGATCGTGACCGAACGGGTTTTCAGCGATTCGGCCAGAAATGTCTCGTAACGATGTTGCCAGCGCTCGAATAACCGGGTGATGAAACGGGCGTAGGCATTGTTCGCAACGGTGGGCCTGAGTATGCGCGAGCACATCATTGGCGACAATGTCAGGGCGATGATGGTTGAGATGATAATGGTGCCTACCAGGGTGAACGCGAATTCCTTGAATAACACCCCGGTTAATCCGCCCAGTAATCCGATCGGCGTGTATACCACGCATAATACGATCGTCGTCGAGATCACCGGTTTTGCGATTTCCCGGGCACCGACGAGTGCCGCCTGAAACGGTCGCAGGCCTTCCCCAATATGGCGATAAATATTTTCCACCACCAGGATTGCATCGTCGACCAGCATGCCAATCGCCATTACCATTGCCAGCAGGGTCAGTAAATTGATCGAAAAAGACATTATTTGCAGGTAAAACAATACGCCAATGATCGACAGGGGAATCGTGATTAGCGGTATCAGGGTGGAACGGAAAGACCCCAGAAAAATAAATATCACCAGGATTACTATTACCGATGCCTGTAGCAGTGTCAGGATAACTTCATTGATCGAAGCCTGGATAAACTCGGTTGAATCGTAGGCGATGGCGACCTTCAGGCCTGGCGGGAAGGAGCTTTTGATTCTATCGAGTTCGGCCGTCACCAGTTTGATGGTCGTCAGTGGGTTGCCATCCGAAGTGCCCAGAATGCCGATATATATCGATAGCACGCCATCGAACATGACCAGGCTGTCGTAGTTTTCCGCGCCCAGGGCTACATCGGCAACCTCACCCAACCTGACCGCGTTGGCACCTTCATCGCGAATGATAAATCGCTTGAATATTTCAGGATCAGCAGTATCGGTAATCAGGTTAACGTTGGTCTGTACCAGGCTGCTGCGTGTTTGCCCGGCGGCTGACTGATAGTTTTCTGCGCCAATCGCATTGACAATATCTGCCGCTGAGACCTTGAGGGCAGCCATCCGAATCGGGTCCATCCAGATCCGCATCGAATAGGTTTTACCACCCAGAATTTCTGCCTGGGCGACGCCCTTAATTGTCGATAACGCCGGTTGAATCGTGCGTAATAAATAATCAGTGACTTCAACATCGGACAGGGTTTCGCTGTAAAACCCATAATAAGCCAGTGCAAAACCGGTAGCTGAGGTCTTGGCTATCACCGGGTCCTGCGCTTCTGCTGGTAGCTCTTCGCGGATTGACGATACCTTGGTACTGACTTCGGTGAGCGCTATGTCGGCATCGATGCCCAGTTTCATATGGACTTCGACCGTCGAGACACTGTTGCTACTGCTAGAACGCAGATAATCGATGCCGGCTGTACTCGAAACGGCCTGTTGAATCGGGGTGCTGATAAACCCCTGGATCAGTTCGGCACTGGCCCCGGGATAGGCGGTGGTAATACTGATTACCGAGGTTTCGAGTTCAGGATACTGGCGTACCTGGATTTCAAAAAATGCCTGCGCACCCAGTAGTACGATCATGACACTGATCACCAGCGACAACACGGGCCGTTTAATGAATAAGTCGGTGAACACGTTACTGGCCTGTTGACGTCGTCGCTTTGTATTCCGCCACGTCGTCAACGATAACCACCTTCAGACTCGGAAACAGCTTGAGTTGCCCGGCAGTAACCACCTGGTCGCCAGCCTTGAGCCCTTCGCTTATCCCGGCAAACCCACCGACACGGTAGGCGACTCGAACTTGACGGGCCGCGAGAATATACCCTGGGTCCAGATCAGAATCACTGACCTCCGGTTTTTCCAGCACATAAACCGCTTCACCGTAGATATTGTAAAATATCGCGGTTTCGGGGACTGTTAATACCGCGAGCGTTTGCCTGCTTTCAACCTCAATCTCGGCAAACATTCCAGGGGCCAGGCGTCTATCCCTGTTGTCCACTTCAGCGCGAATCGAAACATTCCGAGTATTTTCATCGAGCAATGGATCCCAGGCCGTTACCCTGCCGGAAAATTTGCGTTCGGGGTAGGAGCGGACCTTGAAGCTTACCGATTGGCCGACGCTCAGATCCCTGAAATTACTTTCTGGCAGGGTAAAGTCGAGTAGTAGCTGGTCAATCGATTGCAGCGTTACAATACTGGCCCCGGGTGCAATGTATTCGCCCAGGTCGATCTGGCGAATACCAAGCTTGCCGGAAAAGGGCGCGCCGATGCTCTTCTTCGAAAGCGCTGCCTCGGTAATACCTATTTGCGATCGAGCAATGTCTACCAGGGCAATCTGTTCGTCCAGGGCATTTTTGGTAACAAATTGTTTATCTTTTAGCTTTATCAAACGCTGGTATCGACTGTTGTCGGCTTCGAACTGGGCCCTAGCGGATGCTAGCGATGCGAGCTCGGATCGGCTGTCGAGTTCGACCAGTAGTTTGCCGGTTTTGACCTCCTGCCCTGAAACGAAGTTAATCGATGTTACAATCCCGGCAACTTCACTGGAGATATCCACACCCTGGCTGGCGAACAGCGTGCCTATTGCCTTAATGCGTTTACGCCAGTCGGCAGGTTTCGCCTCTGCCACAGTCACGCTAATCGGCGGTGGCAGGACGCTGCCCTGGGCCATCATGGTCTGGATCTGGATAAACTTTTTGTAACCGAGTGCAGCGGTCATCGCCATTAATAACGCCAACACGATAAAGATGCGAAGCACCAATCGAGGCTTCTTGCTGGATTGATCTATTTCTGACACATGCTCTCCCTGGTGTAGCGCTGCTGCGGGGCTGATATTTGAGTCCATTAGGTATGGACTAAGGTAGGTATATTAAACCCCAGATGATAAAAAAGCAGCCAGATTTGCCAGTGCTAAAACGGAAATTTGATATTACCGGACGATCGGTAATCGAATCGAGTAAACTGCGGGGCACAAGGTTGATTCAGGAGTACTAGAGATGCCAGGGCTACACCTGGATACCAGGGACCAGGCTCTGCTCGACGGCAAGCAGGGCAAGGCGATGCAGTTTGCGATGAAAATTATTGTTGCTGCGGCCAGAATTGACCGTGCGGAGTCGTTAATCGAAGTTAGTTTTGCACATATTAATTCGTGTTTTTACAGTGGTCGTGCACACCTCGACTTTGTTCAATTTCTACTCCAACACAATGCCCAACTGGCAGTGCCAACCTGGACCAACACCGGCCTGGTTGCACTCGACGATTTTTCAATACGTGACCCGTTTGCCAGCGACGAGGTGGACGAAGCCCGGCAATTGATGGAAGCCTATGTCCAACTCGGTTGCGAGCCGGTCTGGACCTGTGCACCCTATCAATTACCCGGGCGTCCACAGCTCGGCGATCATATCGTTGGTTC
>JACZQS010000061.1 GCA_022545625.1 Pseudomonadota bacterium | reverse complement strand
TGATATGCCAGGCTAGTTCTCGAGGGGTTTGATCGGGCTGATCCAGCGCGATATCCACCACTAACCTGCGCACTGAGTCCGGTATTTTGTTCCAGTGCTGGCGAGATGCTCTGCTCTGGTTTTCCAGCCCATACAGGCCTTCACGTTCATAGAGTTGATACCAGCGATAGAAGCTGCTGCGACTGACGTTGATTTCAGTCAGTGTTCTTCTGATCGACAACTCACTATCCTCAACCAGGTGGATAATAGCCAGTTTCTCTGATGCGCTGTACATCAGTCGTCGTCCAAGATCACACCCTGCCCAGTCAGACTTTTTTTAAGCCAGTCATTGCGCAGGTAAAGCTCCGCTACGGCTTGTTTCAGATCCTTGTTCTCCTGCTTCAGATCGACCACTTCTTCGGTATTGGCTTCACGCACCGTATCACCCGAAAGACGACGTTTTCCGGCTTCCAGGAAATCCTTACTCCAACGATAATATAAATTGCTATTAATCCCTTCTCGACGACAAAGTTCAGCAATTGAATATTCTCCACGCAATCCATCCAGCACGATGCGTATTTTTTCTTCAGATGAAAACTTACGTCGAGTATTTCGACGGATATCCTTGACCCGTTTTTCCGTGTTTGACATGCTCATATCAAGACTCCTCTGCTTCAGTTTTAAAATAGCAGATGTGTCTCTTAGTCAATATCGTTAAGTTGTCCTAGATGCTCTGACGTCACACAGCTCAACCTGTTGAGCCAGACATGGTGAGATAAAGCAATGATCCAGGCACAAACCATGACCAGGTTCCTGCTCGGGCGGATCAGGCCACCAACTGGTGCGATCATCCGCTCTCTCCCTTGCGCAGGTCCAGCTATCAACAAAGCCATCCAGATGTCTAACTCGACCATAGAAGAGATCTTGTGCACCCACCATCCTGTCGTATTCATCGCTATCTGGTATGCTGTTGAAGTCACCCATTACGACCGTCTCTTCGGGCATCACCGGTGGGGTCTCTCCATTATTCCAATTTAGGCCAGCCATTGGCTGAGCCTCGACTGGATCGGTATTCATGTCGACTTCACCACCGGTCCAGGCACCGCCACTCACCTGAGCGTTTCGATGGAACTCCAATAAGCGGTCAATCTGCATGAGGCGATCACGAGAAGAGACTGGAGACAGGTGCAGGGAATAAACCTTAAGAGGACCCGAAGGGGTATATATCACGCATTCAATAGCCCCAGTATCCATATTTAAAATATTCAGTGTGCCCAACTTCGGGAACACAATTATACGAGACATGCGAATGGGCCATCGAGAAAGCACCATAGGCCCAAATTGGCGCCGCCGATTGAACACGATTTCTTCATTGTTGCGGGTACTGGCGTCGATATCAAAAGCTGGGCAATATGACCAATAGAACTTCTCCATATGACTTGCAAGAATTTCTGGCTGATCAACCATGCCGCTGTGCTTCCAAAAACGCTCCACCTCCTGCAATGCGATAATGTCCGCATCTTGTACAGCCCCGGCGATGCGCCCAAGATCTATTTGTTGGTCGAGCCCCAGACCAAAGCGGATGTTATAGGTAACAAGTTTCATATTTCGTCTTAGTCGGTGGCAACTATTACGGAATTTTTTTTAGAGCGAATACACGGGTATATAGGGGACAGCACCAAAATATGCGCTTGTATTTGGACTTGGGTTTTATTGGCTCTAGTTATACGGGCGGTTGTTCCTTAGCGCGTTCCTTCAATAACCCAGTCAACCAGTCAGGATCCATCTCCGGGACTGATGACAATAATAGCTTGGTATAGTCTGGGTAGGGAGGCGCCAGGATTTCACTTTTCATCCCCTGTTCGACAACTCTTCCTTCCAGCATTACCACGATTTGATCGGAGATAGCCTTTACTGTGGCGATGTCGTGGGTGATAAAGATGTAGGTCAGGCCGAATTCTTCCTGAAGGCGGAGTAATAATTGCAAGATGCCTTTTTGTACAATCTGATCGAGTGCCGATGTGACTTCGTCACATATAATTAAATCCGGATTGGCGGCAAGCGCGCGCGCGATACAGATACGCTGTTTTTGACCACCGGAGAGTTCGGCCGGCAATCGATCAATGAAGGAATCATCGAGTTCGATCATATTCAGCAGTTCGAGCAATCTCTGGTCACGTTCTTTGCCGCGCAAGCCAAGATAAAATTCCAATGGTCTGCCGATGATGTCGCGTACGGTATGTCGCGGGTTCATCGCGGTATCAGCCATTTGATATATCATTTGAATTTTTTGCAACTGTTCGATGCTTCGGTCTTTTAGTGCCGGCGGCAGGGGTTCACCGTTAAATAAAATCTGGCCTTTGCTTGGTGGTAACAACCCGGTAATGGCTCGCGCCGCGGTCGACTTACCCGAGCCGGATTCTCCTACTACCGCCACGGTATGCCCGCGTGGAACCTCGATCGTAACATCGTCCAGTACCTTGACACTACCTGTGTAGCTGGCATCGACGCGATCAACCTTGAGCACTATATCTTGCGACACCTCTTCTTCTTTTACAATGGAACGAACTGACCAAAGCGACTGGGTGTATTCCTTTTCCGGGTTTGTGAGCATTTTACGGGTATCAGCATCTTCGACAGTTTCCCCGTAACGCAGAACCTTGATGACATCGGCCATTTGTGCGACTACGGCTAAATCGTGGGTGATATATATAGCCGCAGTATTATAATTTTCGACAATCTCTCGCATCGCGGCCAGTACTTCTACCTGCGTAGTCACATCGAGTGCAGTCGTGGGTTCGTCAAATATAATCAGGTCTGGCCGGGGCGACATTGCCATCGCGGTCATCACGCGTTGTAACTGTCCACCTGACACCTGATGCGGATACCGCTCACCAATAGAATCCGGGTCCGGGAGTTGCAAATCACGGTAAAGTTTCCGTGCATCCGCCTTGGCTTCATTTTCAGGCATTATTCCATGACGAACTGCCGACTCGATAGTTTGGTCGATGAGTCGATGCGCAGGGTTGAAAGAAGCTGATGCTGACTGGGCTACATAGGCGATCCGCGATCCGCGTAGCTTGCATTTTTCATCCTCCGAGGCTTTCATTAAATCGATGCCATCGAAGATGATGCTGCCGCCGTTGATTTTACATCCTGGCTGAGCAAAACCCATCGCAGCCAAACCAAGTGTCGATTTGCCTGCACCCGATTCACCGATCACGCCCATGATTTCCCCGCGTTTCAAAACCACGTCAACGCCTTTTATAATCTCATGCCAACGGTCGTCGCTATAACCGTCGATAACGATTCCTCGCATTTCCAGCAAGACATCACCTATTTGCCCTTTGTGATCGACACTCATGGTTTAATGCTCGTCTCTTAAGCCACTGGATTTATGCAGGAACCAGTCAACAACAAAATTGACGGCGACGGTTAACAGCGCAATGGCCGCAGCAGGCAACATCGGCGTAAGCGCTGCTGTAATATCGTATTCGGCGAATTGAATCAGGCCGGCGTTTTCGCGTACCATCGAACCCCAGTCCGCGGTCGGCGGTTGAATACCAACGCCAAGGAAAGACAGTGCTGCAATGGTCAGGAACACAAAACAAAAGCGTAAACCGAACTCTGCGATCAATGGTGGCATGATGTTGGGCAATATCTCTCGGCGCATAATCCAGCCTAATCCTTCACCCCTGAGTTTCGCGGCTTCCACGTAGTCCATCACGACAACATTTAGCGAAACCGCTCTAGAAATACGGAAAACCCGAGTAGCGTCAAGAACCGCGATAATTATGATCAGATTCGGCACGGTGGCACCGAATATGGAAATCAGGATTAGAGCAAAAATCAGGCTGGGTATAGCCATTAAAACATCGACCGCTCGGCTTATCAGGTTATCCACCCATCCCAGGCTAATGGCTGCGGTTATGCCCAGGCTACCGCCGATCAAAAATGCGAGCAGGGTGGTGGCAACCGCGATACCGACCGTATTTCGAGCACCGTAAATAAGGCGCGAGAGGACGTCGCGTCCTAATTGATCGGTACCAAACAGGAATTCCTCACCCCAGGGCGCATAAGCTATTGGGAAAATTTCGGCTTCACCATGCGGTGCCAGTAATGGCGCGAACAACGCGAAGAATACGTATATCGAAATAATGGTCATGCCGAACAACGCCGTCGGTGGGGCGGATTTGAGCCCACGCCAGATATTTGCTCGCAGTGATCGACGAGTCCTCAGCAGGCCGACTTCACCCGCTGCTGAATAGCCTTCTTCTGCACCATTGCTCATGAATTATGTCTCATCTTGGATGTAATAATCTTGGATTTGTTACAATCGAAATAATATCCGCAAACAGGTTTAGCAATATGTAGGTCGCGGCGAATATCATTGCGCAACCCTGAACTACCGGTACATCTCGAGTGGTTACTGCGTCGATCATCAGCTGCCCGACGCCGGGGTATACGAAGACCACCTCGACCACGACCACACCGACAACCAGGTAGGCGAGGTTGAAGGCGATGACATTGACAATCGGTGCCCAGGCATTTGGCAGTGCATGCTCCAGAATTACCTGAGCCTTCGATGCCCCCTTAAGACGCGCCATTTCGATATAGGGGCTCGCCATCAGGTTGATGATTGCTGCCCGGGTCATGCGCATCATGTGAGCGACTATGACCAGCGTAAGCGTAAGCGCAGGTAAAGCGGATAGATAAACCCGTTCCCAGAATGTCGCATCCGAACTGATATTGGCCAGTGATGGGAATATTTTGGTAAACGACGATAAAAACAGTATCAACAGGTAGGCTACAAAAAATTCGGGGAATGATATTGTAGTCAAGGTCATCGCGTTGACCACTCGATCATAGATAGAATTCCGGTAGAGTGCGGCAGTTATGCCGAGAAACAACGACAGCGGAACCGCGATTATCGCAGCCATCGACGCCAGAAATAAGGTGTTAGCCAGACGGGGCGCTATCAAATCAGCAACAGCCCGCGAACGATCCATGCCTCCAGAAGAACCTCTTCCGGAAAATGAATTACCCAAATCCCCGGTTAATACGCCGCCCAGCCAGTTAAAATAGCGTTCGTGCATGGGCAGATCCAGCCCGAGCTCGGTACGAAATGCCTGAACGGTTTCGGGTAGCGCTGCCTGTCCGAGAACCGCCTCGCCAAAGTCGCCGGGTAGAAACTCGATCGAGCTGAATATGATTATCGATATGACAATTAATGTGACCAAACCAAGGCCTAGCCTTTGCAGGACTGTACGGACTACTGGATGCACGATTTTTTATCCCCTCTAAAGATCCGCTTGTCGGCTAGAGAACTATCAATTATGGTTAATTTATGGTCGAAGCAAAAAAGTAATGGGCCTTAGCCCATTACTTCTCAGTTGCCTCAGGATAACCGATTATGCGAACCACCACCGCTCGGCTGCCTTGTAACCATCATAGTCAAAGTTCCCTGCCATTTTGTCGTGCATAACGCTTTTATCCAGCGCCATAATATAATTAGCGAACATCGGTATCAGTGCGCCGCCATCATCATTCACAATGACCTGACATTCGTAGTAGAGTTCACGACGTTTGTTGGTATCCAGTTCAGCGCGCGCCTGTACCACCAGCTTGTTAAAACGGTCTGCAGCAGCACCCGTATGCCAGGCTGTGTCGTTCCATTTGCCCCCGGCCGTGTAAGCCGCAGAGAACATCCAGTCTTCCGTTGGGCGACCACTCCAGTAGACGGCAGACCAGGGTTTTTTATTCCAGACATTGGACCAGTACCCGTCTTTCGGCTCACGAACCACGTTGATGTCGATTCCTGCCTTGGCTGCTGAATCTTTTATTAACAAAGCCGCGTCAACCGCACCGGCAAATGCGGCGTCTGACGTACTCAAATCAAGTTTAACGCCCTCCATACCGGCTTTCTTCAGGTGAAAACGAGCCTGATCCGGATCGTATTTACGTTGGGGCATGACACTATTATGATAAGGATTAGCAGTTGAGATCGGATGATCGTTACCGATTTCACCATGGTTCAACAGGATCTTTTGAACCAGTTGTTCACGATCAACCGACAGCTTGACCGCCATACGTAGATCATAATTGTCAAACGGCGCGACATCTACGCGCATCTGAAAGGCGTAGTGCAAGGTACCTGTTGCTTCGACAATTTTTAATTTACTGACCCGTTTCATCAGGTGCACTGTTTTTGGGTCAACTCGACTAATTGAATGGACCTCACCATTCATGGCCGCATTTTGTCGAGCCGTGGTATCCAATAACGAAATCATCTCGACTTCATCGAAATGGGCCCGGCCTGATTTAAAGTAATTGGGATTTCGTTTGAACGAAGCACGTACGCCCGGTTCAAATTTCTCAAGCGTGTATCCGCCGGTTCCCGAATATGATCGCCAATCCAGTTCTCCAGCTTTTACGGGCACGATCGGAAATTGGCCACTGCTGACAATCGACGGAAAATCAGCATTGCCTTCTTCGAGTTTGAATTCGACCTCGTACTTGCCTTTCTTGGTGATACTAGTTACCGCAGTCAGAAAAGCTTTTCCGGCAGACTTCGTATCATCCCCACGATGAAAGTTGAACGAGGGTATGACATCATCGGCAGTCATGGTTTTACCATTATGGAATTCGACGCCCCGGCGTAATTTGAATGTCCAGGTCTTGGCATCGGCGCTGGCTTCGTAACTTTCAGCCAGTTCTGGAATCGTCTGACCATTGGTATCGATTTCTGTCAACTGGTTTCGAAAGCCCCACGACGTGCATGATATAAAGCCATTCTCATCCTGGCCGGGAATCAGTGAATCGGTGGTCGAGCCGTACGCTAAACCCATCACAAATTTACCACCTTTCTTAGGCATCGCGGCATGGACCGACTGTGAAAATAGGCTAGTAGCGAACGGCGCTGCAATACCTAGTGCTGCCGCTCGTTTTATAAACTCGCGCCGTTCGAGGGTTCCCTGTTTTACTGATTCCTCAAGATCTTTGATATTTGACATTTGATTTTCTCCTCAGGTTTAATTTTTTGTAGACCCTGGTTAGGGTCCCGTAATGGCTACTATTAATAGCTTATTTTTTGTAGATTTTATTTAGCGTAGTCGTCCAGCAACACAAGCACAAATTATAGGGAATGTCAATATTAAATGGCAGGCAAATGCTAATTCGTTATAAAAACTGGCGTAGGTTTCACAGAGAGTGAAAACAGAATCTGGTGTTTAGCAGTTGTAAAAAAGCGGTATATCTGGTTGATTAGATGATGACCAAAACATTTATAACCAACTAGAGGATACGCCACCATAAAATTTTTAAATTCAAAGATCGAGAAACGATTTCAGTTGCATTGACCGAGATGTTACAAATCGGACCACAAAAATGGGTCAGATCACCGACCAGCCAGGAACTAACGCTGCTGGCGCAAACCATCGCCCAGCGAGTTGGCCGATATCTTGAACGCCAGGGCCTACTGGAGCGGGGTGCCGAGAACAGTTACCTGGCCTCGGATGCTGTTTCCGGTGGACCGATGGATCAGTTACTGGGCCATTCGATCACCTATCGCATCGCGGTGGGCCCGCAGGCAGGGCGCAAGGTGTTCAACCTGCAGACCTTGCCGGCCTGTGAACCAGATGAATTCGCTGATACCGCAGGCAAAGTATCTGGTTTCTCCCTGCATGCAGGGGTAGCGGCCAGAGCCCCTGAGCGGAAGAAACTAGAGCGTCTGTGCCGTTACATCAGTCGATCGGCGGTTTCGGAAAAGCGGCTTTCGTTAACTACAAACGGCAACATCCGCTACCAGCTGAAGACACCTTATCGAGATGGCACTACTCACGTCATCTTCGAGCCGCTGGATTTCATGGCACGGCTTGCCGTCCTGGTGCCGAAGCCCAGAGCTAACCTGACCCGATTCCATGGCGTTTTCACGCCGAATAGCAACTACCGTGCCCTGGTAACACCGGCAAAACGTGGCAAGGGCAACAAGCGCCAGGAAAACAGGAAAACAGATGAGACTGCACAGCCGCAAAACGTCACGCCGCGATGACCTGGGTACAACGCCTCAAGCGAGTATTCAATATCGATATTGCAATCTGCGAAGAATGCGGTGACGCTGTCAAGTTGATAGGCAGTATCGAAGATCTGGGGCAATAAATTAAATGACCGCTCAGGGCACTAAGCGGTAGTTGAGCGATGAAATCTGAAGGTCAGCTTTCCCGTTAGCCGACGTTCATAATTCCTAGATTAACTTCGGCTTCCGGCACATTCCGGTCATAGAGGGACCATTAGGACAATCTCCACAAAAGGCATATCCATAATTTACTTAGCAGGTCATAGATATATTAATATACGCCTCATCCTGTAAACACTGGGGAGAAGAATGATCACCATAAGTCTTGGATTAATAATTTGGGTTTTCGTCCATTTATTCCCGTCCGTGTTTTCAGACAAGCGACAAAAGTTAATTTCACGAATCGGTAATAATCCTTATCAGGGGCTGTTTTCGATATTGATCATTGCGAGTCTGGTACTGATCGTCTTTGGCTGGCGCAATACTATACCTACTCAAGTCTATTTGCCTGTTGAACAACTTCGAATGCCGTCTGTATTATTGATAGTGGCGAGCCTTATTTTGATCGTAGGCGCAAACTTTCCAAATACTCGTTTAAAGTTCATTTTTCGCCATCCGCAGCTCACCGGCGTTTTAGCTTGGGCTATTGCCCATTTGTTGATGAATGGTGACAATCGTTCCCTACTCGTATTTTCAGTTATCGGTCTCTGGTGTATGGTCACAATGTTCACTATTAATCGACGTGATGGCGAGTGGCAAAAACCAGAAAAGGCAGCTGGGTGGGGCCAGGAAATAGTGATGGGAGCAATCGGAGTGATAGTTGCCGCTATTGCGATTTATTTTCATCAATACTTGTCAGGCATAGCCCTTCTAAGCTAATAAGTGGTTACATAATTTGATTAGCGGTCATTAGGAACACGGCCCGTGAATGGGTAGAATCGGCACAGAGGAGAAGATCACGTCAAATAGATTTTGCAAAAAATCATTTTTGGTGCTTTGATTGTTGGAGGTAACTAGACCGGGGAGCCTGAACCAATGAGTAAAGACGAGACGGACTATACCAACGAATTTGCGGCTGGGCTTGAACTGATGTGGGGGGAAGGGTTTCTTTCGCCGGGTGGACCGGAGGAAGTTGGCCTGATTGTTCACGGCGGCAACCTCAAGTGTTCTACAGTTCGCCTATGCAAACACATCCAGAGCGCTATTATTAAGCACTTCGACAAATATTGATATCGACGGGCTTGAAGTAATATACACCGGTGGAACGGGAAATGATGCTGTAGTCCATTTTAACGGTGCGGCGGTATATACATTTAATGATTCATTAGTTCTAACCGAGACAGCGTGTAGGGTGTGGATAGCTGCCGGTGTTTTTAACGGTAGTGTTATTGTTCAAGAAGGACTAACTGGGACAGCAAG
>JACZQS010000341.1 GCA_022545625.1 Pseudomonadota bacterium | reverse complement strand
GCTTCACATTTGGAGGTAAATGGGATCCGGACCGGAAAACCCCGGTCATCATAACAATGGGGCTTCTACTGAACCCCTTAAAGTGAGTAAATTCCGGTCGGATAGGGGCTAGATAAACGGTTGATATTCGATCTTGAAAAACAGAATTTCGCTACAGCCAAATTTACCAGGCCAGGAAAACTGATTAGGGTGCGTTATCGCTAACATAAATACCCTGAATCAGCCGAACCGCATTTTTGCCGGTCGCACTTCGCGTGGTGATCCGGAAGGTATGGACAAAGCCACCGATAATTTTGCCATCGGTACTAATCTTTGTCGACTCCCCGGGTATCGCCTTGGCGCCCAGATATTCGGTTACATAAACATCGCCGGCATTTGCGCCAGCTTGCTGAGAGGTTATTCCCTGCGCGGCCCAGTCAATCTGTTGAACAGCGACAGCATCGGCATTCACGTAGTAACTGTCGCCGACAGCGGCGAAATCAAAGGCTGCAGGATCGGCAATGATCGCATCCACATTTGTCTCACCGACTCTCAGGGCCTCCTCGGCACGGTTCAAGGCTAGACCTTCCTGCTGCATGCTGCCGGCCATTTTCAGTTCTACTATAGCAGTTTTCATCGAGCTGACCCCAATCAGGGTCATTACCAATAGCATCACCATTGTTACCAGTATAGAGATACCCTTCTGCTGGGAGGGGCTGGTGGTTGATAAATTATTTTGATAATTCATGGCTTGTTTCCCCGGCTTAGTTTCTTAACATGACTACACTGGAATATAACTGACGAGGAAAGCTGTCATTGGTGATGTAATTTATATCGCCGAGTGTATAGGTGCTGGCGTCCGTATAACCTGTTTCCGGGCATTCGCTACGAATCAGCAACCAGAATCGCGCGGTAACCACCTGGCTCCAGTCAACGACGGCATCGGCATTGATATACTGCCCACCGACACCGTACTGGACCTGGAAGTGTTCGACGCCGGGTAGCAGCTCTTCGACCAATGGCTGGCCGTTTATATTGAGCCTTGCTCGAAACAATGATGGCACGGGCAGGCCACTACAAGTTCGCCCTGAGTTACCCACGTAATAGGAGTGGGTTACCAGGTCATGCACACTTTGGGGTTGATCCAGCACCAGGTTGGTCCCCAGAGCCTGATCAGCGCCGGCAAATATCTTGCCCTCGAAAAGCGAACTACGCAGGTACATTTGACCCGCCGCCAGGGGAGCGCCTGAAATCCAGGGTGATGCATAACGTACGGTTAAAATATCACCGCGTAAATAGCTAGCGTTGGTGATACAGGCATAACCCGCATTAGTGTCATTGAGGCCAACAACCCGTTGCGTAACCATACGACCCCAGCTGGTATCACCAGTCGCGCAGCTTATCGCAGCGGCTGTCTGTCCGGCACTACCGAATATATTCGGAATATCAGAATTGCCGCCCATATAACCGGCGCGTTTCAAATCACCAACCAGCATGCTGGTTGCGATACGCCCATTTTCCTGTATTCGCGATAAATGATTGACCGAGCTGAATGCTTCCTTCCCGCTTAGCAGAATTTGTACCAGCGCGGCCATCAGGAACAGCCCGAGTGCCATAGCGATTATCAGCTCTACCATGCTAAAACCACGCTGTCGATGCGAGATTTCGGTTTTAAATTTTCCCAGGTTATTCACTCTAATACACTCACACATCTGTCCGATTAAATGGTCACGTTAAACTGGTAGCAATCGAGATCTGCCGCAGATTGCATGGGGCAGTTTTTACCCGCGCTGCCACTGCGATCATCGTCCCAATGCACTGTCACCACGAAGGTGTTGGTGCCGGGATTTCGGGTAACCTGCCCCTTGGCTGACGGTAACGTGTCGCCCAGCACCACCCACCAGCTACCCACATCGTAAGTGGCCAATTGCGCCAGCGTACAGGGGTTAGCAGCACAATCTATAAATGTGCCGGGATCTGTCGAATGTACATAATTATCGGCCAGCGCTGCGGTAGGATTGGCACGCATGCGCTCGCTGAAATCTACCGCAACTATTTCTGCTATGCCGGCGGTATACGAGCTGTTCAGGTTTTTCAGCGTAGTCACCTGCATCGCCGCAACACCTAAAACTCCGACTGCCAGGATTAATACGGTTACCAGCACTTCGATCATCGTGTCACCGCGATAATTTCTCGGAAGCTTGATGTTCCGACTCGGGCCGGAATTTAATCCACTTTTTTCTATAAACATGCGGTTTGTCCTGTGTCTGATGCTTTCATGACATTGCCACGACCGGTAATGGTAACCAGGATACCTTTCGCACTTTCAGCGAAAGGCCGGGCGTCGCACATGATAAACATCTGTGCTCCGGTGATACTGGTGCTGCCGGATGGGTTAAAGGTAATCGAATTGGTCACACCGGCATCATTAAAAGTGATTCGAGTATCCAGGGCTTCGTGATTCAATACCACCGTGTCACCGGCATCTACGGCGGCGTTGCCATTAATGTCTGAAAACACTATCCAGCCCTGCTGCCAGTCGCCGGTGGTTATGCAACCGGTACCGGCGATATTACTCTTGCAAATCGTAGCGGGTGATGTTCTCGCCGCTGATTCGGCCTTCGCCAACTGTAGCGCACCGACAAAATCACTGGCACTGGAAGAAATTCTGTTATTGTTAATAAGAGTAACAAAATTGGGGACCGCAAACGCCATCGTCAGTCCAAGAATACCCAGT
>JACZQS010000060.1 GCA_022545625.1 Pseudomonadota bacterium | reverse complement strand
CGCTCGTCAGTTGTTGGTTGAGGGGAGTAGCAAGCCGATAGGTTTCCAGCAGGTTAAGAAGCAGTTTGGCACTATCAAGGTCCCACACACAAGCTTTCCCAGAATCACGGTAGCGAAGTTGACCTCTGGAAGTCAGGTCCAAGACTCTGCGAGGGCTCTTCGAGCTAATACCAGATGCCGATCGTGTACCGGAGACGGTAGTGTCAGAGTAAAATACCAAACTGGCTGGAAAGAACTGGGAGGTAGCTTGAGGCAGCCGATATATTCTTATCGGGTCGAGACGTGTGGAATGTGCCGAGGCGGCAAATACAACCAGAACCGAATACTTCTTGTCGGCCAGGGCTTGGCGAAGCGGCTCGCGTCAATGAAGCCCGATGATCGATCGGCCGATCATACGATCACCGGTTTTCAGGATTCCGCGCGCATGCAGGACTGCCATCCTCGCCGAACAGCCAGTACCGCAGGGTGAACGATCGAGCTTCCCCGGCTCGATGACGACACTATTACGGCTGACAGGGACGCCGTTCTCGTATTCCAGCGGTCGTGCAATCTGGCAAAATGAAATGCGATTCCAGTCTGGATTGGTCGGATGTCTGAAACCGAGCTGATGATTTGCCGCGATGGTAATTTTAGTCCCGATTTCAGCCAGGTCACGCGCTTCCTGCGGTTTTATCTCGAAACCCAGGGCCGACGCGTCGACGATGACGAAACTGTCCCCACCATAGGCGGTATCGACGCTAAGAGTGCCGATGCCGGGTACTTCGAGTGTCGCATCCAGCTGGTCGGCAAACGAGGGCAGATTTTTGACTTCAATGCTTTCTGCCTTGCCCTGCTGACAGTAGGCTTTGACCCTGACCAGGCCACCGGGTGCTTCCAGATTGAATTCGGTTACCGGTTCGTGCATTTCGATCAGGCCGGTATCGAGCAGAACTGTCGCCACGCAAATCGAGTTAGAGCCAGACATCGGCGGCGTAGATTCGGGTTCCATGATAATAAACCCATATTTCGCCTCGGGATTCTTTGCCGGCACGAGTAAATTGATATGCTTGAATACACCACCGCGAGGTTCATTTAGCACAAACTGGCGCAGCGTCTGGTCGGATTCGATCCAGCGCGACTGGTCCCAGAGTGTCTCGCCAGCCGGTGGAGATACCCCGCCGACGATTACGTTGCCGACCTCGCCTTCGGCGTGGCAGGAAACCATGTGTATGAGCTTGCTTGATCTCATTTTTTAAATTTCGCCTGCGAGGCTACAGTTTTGAATCTCAATTCGGCTTACATTGAATTAATATAATAATCGATTAGGGGCATAAAAAAACCCCGCACTGGTGTACGGGGTTCGGGTGGTATCAAAACAGCCTGGTTTAATTATATTCGAAAGACTTGCTTTCCAGTGTGGTACGGTCATCGTCCAGAACATTGACTGTCCAGGTGCCGGTCCAGCTGGGAATCAGCGTTTTGCTGGTCCATACACGCCAGCGGGCACCACCGACCTCGAAAGATTTTTCGAACATGACCTTATCGTTAAACATCCACTGGTGGGTCACCGTATGACCATTTAAATCTGTCAGTTCGGTAAAAAATGAAATCGAATCGTATGAGTCAGCGCTGATGCTGGTAATCATGATAACCGGTTCACGATTATCGACACCAACCGTAAACAGTGCACGGGCAACACTGCCAGCAATGGCGCTGTTACCGAGACTTAACGTTACTATTAGTAATGCAAATTTGATGAAATGGCGCATTTTAACTCCAATGTGTGTGTGTGACGGCGAACTATATCAATTTATTATAGACGATTCAGTAGTAGATGGGTTTCTGTGACTATGTTCATATTTTATTGACTCTATCTACCGCCTTCGCCTGCCGTAACATCGCAATCATTGCTTCTGAATTCAACGACAGGGTGCGATTTCGGCGCGTGACTATTCCCAGCGATCGCTTGATCTCCAGACCGTTAAGCGATATTCCAGTGAGCGTGCTATCCAGCATGCTGATTGGCAACATGCTCCAACCGAGATTAGCCGATACCATGACCTTGATAGTTTCAAGGTAGTTGGTTTCGAGAATGATTTTCATAGAACCTTTGGCGGTGGCAAAATACTGGTTGATGATCTTCCGCGTAAAGGTGCCTGTGGAAGGTAGTATGGCGGGATAATCGAGAAGTTGATCGCTGCTTATTTCAGATAGATGCGACAATGGATGATCGGGTGCAAGTACAACTTGTAACAGGTCGATCCAGATCGGCTCCAGATTTAGCCTCTCATCCGGGATCTCGGGTAGTGTAACGATAGCCAGTTCGAGTTCGTTTTTACTGACTGCGATGCAGGCATCCTCAGAGTCCATGAAGTGCAAATCAAGATCGACTTGCGGATATTCAATTTTGAAATCGCGTAGTACCTGTGGCAGTCGGTGCAGGCCCACGTGATGGCTGGTAGCCAAGGTGAGGATTCCAGATGGTTTATCGTGTTCGCGTTCGAGCCTCGCTTTGTAGGTTTTGATCTCAAGCAGGATCTGCTCGGCGTGTGGTATTAGCGCCAGTCCATTGGGGGTAAGAATACTTTTTTTACCGATACGGTCGAATAAGGTGGTTTGCATAGTCTCTTCGAGCTGGCGGATTCTTTTGCTCACGGCGGGTTGGGTAATATGCAGGCGCTCAGCGGCGAGAGAGAACGACTGTAATTCGGCGACTGCGAGGAAAGCGGTGATCTGTGAAATTTGCATATTCCAATAAGTTATAGAAATTATGAAAAATATGAATTAGAGTTATTATACTAACAGGCGTAGAATTTTCACAAGTGATTAAATGAGTTAGATATGGCCGCACAAACCCTGTACGACAAAATCTGGGCGATGCATGAAGTTCGACGCGACGATGATGGTACGCGCCTGTTATATATTGATCGGCACCTGGTTCACGAAGTGACTTCGCCACAGGCATTTGAAGGTTTGAAAATAGCCAATCGACCGATCTGGCGAAAAAAATCGATACTGGCTGTTCCCGATCACAATGTTCCAACCATAGGCCTGGAAAAAGGTATTACCGACCCGGTTTCGCGTCTGCAGGTGGAAACACTCAACCAGAACTGTGATAAATACCAGCTGGTTGAATTCAAAATGGGCGATATTCGCCAGGGTATAGTGCATATCATAGGTCCCGAGCAGGGCGCCACCCTGCCCGGCATGACCGTGGTTTGTGGAGATTCGCATACCACCACACATGGTGCCTTTGCCGCGCTCGCATTTGGTATTGGTACCTCGGAAGTCGAACATGTACTGGCAACACAATGCCTGATTCTGAATAAATCCAAAAACATGCGCGTAACTGTCGACGGTGCGGTGGCAGAAGGTATAACTGCAAAGGATATTGTACTGAGAATTATCGGCGAGATTGGCACCGCCGGTGGGACCGGGCATACCATAGAGTTCGTCGGCGAGGCGATTAGCAACCTGTCGATGGAAGGTCGCATGACACTGTGCAACATGACCATTGAAGCCGGTGCACGCGCGGGACTGGTTGGTTGTGATCAAACTACCATCGATTATTTAAAAGGGCGGCCGTTTGCCCCTACCGGGGAAAACTGGGATAAGGCAGTGGCCTACTGGCAGACCCTGCACTCCGATGCCGATGCGATTTTCGATCGGGAGGTTCATATTGATGCCGCTTCGATCGAGCCACAGGTTACCTGGGGTACATCACCGGAAATGGTAATATCGATCAACGAAAATGTTCCCGATCCCGCGTCAGAGACCGACAGGGTAAAATCCGGTGGCATGCAAAACGCACTCGATTATATGGGCCTGGCGGCAAATACCCCGTGTAAAGAGGTTTTTCTGGATAAGATTTTTATTGGTTCCTGCACTAATTCCCGCATCGAAGACCTGCGTGCAGCCGCAGCGGTAGTTAAGGGTCGCAAAGTGGCCGACACGATCAAGTTAGCTATGGTTGTGCCGGGTTCGGGTCTGGTGAAACAGCAGGCCGAAACCGAAGGTCTGGACAAAATTTTTATCGAGGCCGGATTCGAATGGCGCGAACCGGGCTGTTCAATGTGCCTGGCAATGAACGACGATCGACTCGAGCCGGGCGAACGTTGCGCCTCGACCTCGAATCGTAATTTCGAAGGCAGGCAGGGAAAGGGTGGTCGCAGTCACCTGGTATCGCCGGCGATGGCGGCCGCGGCGGCCATCTATGGTCATTTTGTCGATGTCCGCATTCTTGATCGAAACAATTGATCAGTAAGACCGAAGGCTGAGGTTTCAGTATGGAAAAATTTAAGAAATTCAGTGGCATAGTTGCTGCGATCGATCGACCCAATGTCGATACCGACGCGATCATTCCGAAACAGTATCTGAAATCGATTAAACGTTCCGGTTTTGGGGTTAATTTGTTCGATGACTGGCGTTATCTAGATCCGGGTGCCCCGGGAGAGAGCAATGCCGAGCGTCGCATCAACCCGGACTTTGTATTAAACAAAACTCCTTACGACCACGCGCAAATATTACTCGGCCGGGAAAATTTTGCCTGCGGCTCTTCACGCGAACACGCGGTCTGGGCGTTGATGGATTTTGGCTTTAAGGTGGTTATAGCACCGAGCTTTGCCGATATTTTTTACAATAACAGTTTTAAAAACGGTCTTTTACCAATCGCTTTGAGTCCGACTCTGGTAGACCAGTTATTCGCTGAACTCGAACAACAGCAGGATTATCGACTAGACGTAGACCTCGAAAATCAACTGGTCACTAACGCCGTCGGATTTGAAATGCCTTTTGAAATTGAAGATTTCCGCAAATATTGCCTGTTAAACGGCTTCGACGATATTGAGTTGACGATGCAGCATGCCGATCATATCAAGGCATTCGAGGCGCAGTATTATAAAAAATTCCCCTGGCTCTAGCCGATGGCTTATAAAATAGCGATATTGCCCGGCGATGGCATCGGGCCGGAAATAATCAACCAGGCCGAGAAATTGTTGCAATGCCTGCAACAGGATTTTGGCTTCAACATGGAACTGGAATCTGCTGCTATTGGCGGTGCCGGATATGATGCGGTGGGACATCCGCTACCGGAGGCATCCCTGGTACTTTGCCAGCAGGCCGATGCTATTCTTCTGGGTTCGGTCGGCGGTCCGCAGTACGAATCGCTGGATCGTGACCTTCGACCCGAGCGTGGGCTACTCGGGTTACGTGCCTCGCTGGAACTTTTTTCCAATCTACGCCCGGCAATGCTCTATCCGCAACTGGTCAATGCTTCGAGTTTGAAGCCTGATATCGTTTCGGGACTCGATATCATGATTGTACGCGAACTTACGGGCGGTATTTATTTTGGTAAACCTCGCGGAATTCGTGAACTCGAAAACGGTGAACGTGAAGGTTTCAATACCCTGGTTTACGCAGAACACGAGATTGAACGCATTGCCCGTTCGGCTTTCGATATTGCCATGTTGCGTAATAAAAAACTTTGCTCGGTCGACAAGGCAAATGTGCTGGAGGTATCTGAACTCTGGCGTGAAGTTGTAGTACAGGTAGGAAATGATTATCCCGAAGTCGAGTTATCACACCTGTACGTCGACAATGCGGCGATGCAACTGGTGCGCGCGCCCAAGCAGTTTGATGTGATAGTGACGACCAACATGTTTGGCGACATACTGTCCGATACCGCGGCGATGCTGACCGGTTCGATTGGTATGCTGCCGTCAGCTTCGCTGGACCGGGATGGAAAGGGTATGTACGAACCAATTCACGGTTCGGCGCCAGATATTGCCGGCAAGAGTATTGCCAATCCTTTAGCCATGCTGTTGTCAGTGGCGATGATGTTGCGTTATAGCCTGGGTGAGCCGGAGCTCGCAAATTTAATCGATACCGCAGTGGGTAACGTTTTGAATCAGGGTTTTCGAACCGCCGATATTGCGGAAGGCGGCAATACCGTGAGTACCGTTGAAATGGGCGATGCCGTGGTCGCCGCGCTTCGGGCGTTAGTCAAATGAAACGAGTTGGATTTGTTGGATGGCGTGGCATGGTTGGTTCCGTACTGATGCAACGCATGCTGGAATTAGATGATTTTGCTGATATCGATGAAGCGGTATTTTACACGACTTCGCAGCCGGGCCAGAACGGCCCTGATATCGGTCGTGATATCCCGCCGTTAGAGGACGCGGGTAACCTGGATAGCCTGAAGTCGATGGATATTATCCTCAGTTGCCAGGGTGGCGACTATACCCGCCGGGTATATACCGAATTACGCGGTACTGGCTGGAACGGGTTCTGGATCGACGCTGCTTCGACACTGCGCATGCAGGATCACAGTGTCATAGTACTCGACCCGCTCAATCGTTCGCTCATCGATAACGCGTTAGCGGCAGGGACAAAGGATTTCATCGGCGGCAACTGCACCGTGAGCCTGATGATGATGGCCATGGCCGGCTTGTTTGAACATAAATTGATCGACTGGGTCAGCGTGATGACTTACCAGGCAGCCTCGGGTGGCGGGGCCAGGCACATGCGCGAGTTGATCGCTCAAATGGGCAGTATTCATTCGAGTGTGGCAGCTTTGCTCGATGATCCGGACTCAGCCATCCTCGAAATCGATCGTGTGGTCAGCCAGCATCTGCGTTCGCAAGATTATCCCAGCGATCAATTTGGTGTGCCGCTGGCCGGCAGCCTGATTCCATGGATAGACGCACAACTCGATAATGGTCAAAGCAGGGAAGAATGGAAGGGAGGTGCAGAAGCCAATAAAATTCTCGGTAATACTGAAACTAGTATTCCTATCGATGGCATCTGCGTACGCATAGGTGCAATGCGATCACATTCGCAGGCGCTGACCGTGAAACTAAAGCGCGATGTACCAATGGATGAAATTCAGCAGATGCTGGCCGAGTCGAACGATTGGGTCAAGGTGGTTCCGAACGACAGGGAGATTAGCATGCAACAACTCTCACCCGCTGCGGTTACCGGTTCACTGGAAATACCGGTGGGACGATTACGCAAGATGAATATGGGTAAAGAATACCTGGCTGCATTTACTGTCGGCGACCAGCTTCTCTGGGGTGCTGCCGAGCCCCTGCGGCGGATGTTGAAAATTCTGTTGGCATAACCCTGTTTTTTTGAAGGCGGTAACGAGCCGGTCGATGCTCGATACCGAAGCCGATTTGAGGACCTGTCGATCGATCTGGAAGTGGTCTGGTTAGTTGTTACTCAAATCTATCACAGTCAGCCCGAATTCTGATTGAAATCGGTCGTTTGACTGTGTTATAAACCGGCTTGAACAGACTCCAGTTCCGGCTGATTCTTTACATTTCTGGATGATTGCAGATCCGGTTCAGTATGGATTAGCGAAGATTTACCTGAATGTGGCAGATATTATGCTAATATCTTTTTTATAATCTATAGTTACATCTGCTTGTGAATGTGATTTCTTTAAAGTAAATTCTCCGACTGTAAGATAGGTGTATGGATTCTATGCGCTTTTTAAGAAATACAGTAGTGAGTTTGGGAGACTAAACGTGCGTAATCTGGGACTAATTATAACTATATTGTTGGCAAGTTTTGCGTTGCCAACGAACAGTTTTGCGTTGGGTCTGGGGCAAATAGAAATCAAATCTTTTTTGAACCAACCGCTAAACGCTGAAATAGAAGTCATATCCGCACGGACCGGGGAAATAGAGAATTTACTGGTTACGCTCGCCTCCCGTGATTCATTTAAACGCGCGGGACTATCTAGACCCCGCTATCTCTCAGAATTAAGATTTGCGGTCAAGATAAGTGAAGACGGTGACTCGGCAGTCATACTGGTTACGACCAAATCGGCGGTAAAAGAGCCGTTTCTCAGCTTTTTGGTGGAGGCTGACTGGTCCAAGGGCAGGGTTTTGAGAGAATTCACTGTGCTGCTAGATCCGCCGTTTTACGCGGATATTCCGGCACCCGTTGCAACCGTTAGCCAGCCACCAGCGCCCCAATCAAGTAGCCAGTCATCAACAAGTAGCCAGCCAACAATATCCCGGACAACAACAATTTCCAGGACAACAAGGTCGACTTTAGTTCCTACCCCGGGGGTTGACGAGCTCACAATCGTCCAACCCGTAGCCCCGATAGCGCTTGTTGCTCCTCCTACCGTTGATGATGAACAAACTATTACCGAACCCATAGCGCTGTCCGATGTGTCAGACGATGGCATCAAAAATTTAGCCACAGATACTGTCGCCGATCAACCAGTTACCATGCTTGTCGGCGATTCGCTGGTTGAAAAGGGGGATACCCTGTGGAGTTACGCCTCCCAGTTCAACGATTCTGGATACAGTATGTCCCAGATAATGCTGGCGATTCAACGTATGAACCCGGAAGCCTTCGCCGCCAATAATATCAATCATTTGAAAGTTGGCGCCGTATTACGCGCGCCGAGTGCCGAGCAACTGGAGCGCATAGGCCAACGCGAAGCTTACGCCGAAGTACTCGTACAAAATGGCCTTTGGAATGATTATGTCATGCGTGTCACAGGTGCAACACAGGTTGCCATGGCTGGTGATGGTGGTGATGGCGGTGTTAGTGGTGATAGCAGTGCTAGCACTGCTAGCCTGAGCGACCTGAGTCTGCTCGCACCCGGTGATGGTGATTCCGATGCAGCCGGATTACAGGGTGATGGTGAAAATGCCGATCAGCTCAGCCGGGCACTCGCGATGGCCGAGGAAGAACTTGACGCATCGCAGCTTGAAAATTCTGAACTGGAGTCTCGAATCGCCGAACTCGAAGCAACCCTGAGTAAAGTTCAGGAATTGCAGAAGATGGTAGAGATCGAGGACGATAGTCTCGCGCAGCTGCAGGCTGATCAGGCTGCGAAGGCCGCAGCGGCAGAGCAGGCAGCAGCAGAGCAGGCGGCCGCGGAAGCGGCAGCCGCGCAGGCTGCAGCAGCGGAAGAACAGGCAATTCTCGAACAGGCGGCATTAGAAGCCGCAAAGCAGGCAGAACTGGCATCGGCTGGCACGCTTTCAAGCGAAGACGAAGCACTGATCAAAGAACTGTTCGGGGACGAACCGATGCAGGATGGCACCGAGGTACAGGCGAGTGCTCCGCCTCCTGTACCGGCCGTAGCTACCGAGCCGATGGAAGAATTAATAACGATGCTGGATGACCTCATCCCAGAAGATTTTCTTGCTACGTTGACAGGTGTCCTGGATTCACTCCCATCGATGGATTCACTCCCATCGATGGACAGTATTCTGGCGGATCCGATTATGCTTGGTGCGCTGGGCGGCATCGTGTTGTTCCTACTGGTGCTGGTACTGGTTAAACGCAGAAAGGGCGCGCACCCCGACGATGATGACGATGAAATTACGGTTAGTTCCGAGGATGATTTAACTCTCAAAATCGTCGATGAATTAACCACGATACATGCGGCATCAGAAAGCAGCGGGGATGAATCTGATGTCATTCCTGGCGGTGCGGAAGATCTACCTGATGACGTAGCCGATATATCGCCGATCCCC
>JACZQS010000340.1 GCA_022545625.1 Pseudomonadota bacterium | reverse complement strand
CTGGTAGGCAAATACCTTGAATGCATACGGCAGGGGGCAAACCTAACCCAGGCCGTGTTGTCGTTGGCTGAGAGTGAAGGCTCGCTCAGCATATATCACGATACCGATCTATATGTCTCGCGCCATTTTAAGATTGGTATCGATCAGTTAGAGCAGGCGGAAGATGAAGGCCAGGGAGTTTACGATTCGCTATTACTGGAAATCCAGCGCTCGATGGATTACTTCGAAAGCTTTTACGGACTCGGATCTGTTTCCAGGTTACTGATTTATCCAAAAATACAGTCAACCGAAAAAATGGGCGTATACCTGCAAGGTTCGACCGGTTTTGACATCGACTTCATCTCGGTGGGTGAAGATAAAGCGGACGACAAGAGCCCTGCTCTCGAACCTCATTGCTTCTATGCTTATTGCGCGGCTATGCGGGGTGTGCACCCGTGATTACCCAGCAGGTCAATCTATATCAGGACCGTTTCCACGAGAAGAAGCTACTCTTCTCTGCACAGCAGATTCTCTCCGTACTAGTGATAATACTGCTTGGCGGCGCTTACGGCACTTATCTGATACAAAGCAACCTGAACATTGCCAAACGGGATAATTATTCGATCAAGCAAAGCCAGAATAAAATTACCAACGAATTAAATGCCGCAAATGCCGAGCTCGCAATGTTGTTGGCGGACAGGCGCATGGATCTGGAAATTACCGGTCTATCGAGAGAAGTCGGTGCTCGGAAAAAAGTTCTCGCCTTCGTCAGTGCAAACCAGTTCGGTTCAGGCCAGGGATTTTCATCCTACCTGCTGGCGCTATCTAATTTGCACGTCGAAAATGTCTGGTTAAACGAAATATCGCTGGCAGATAATTATCTCAAGATTCGTGGCAGCGCACTTAGTGCAGACCTGGTGCCCCTGTATTTCGGCCGATTTAGTCAAGAGTCGGTTTTTCGGGGTAACCGATTCAATATCTTCCAGCTTGAGCGTAACGAAGCCACCGACTGGAAGGTAGATTTCGAAATTGCTACTGACGAATCACTCGATGAATAGCTCTTTTAGATCCACGGCGGTTAAATTTAATGCCCTGAATCTGAGGGAACGGTTTCTGTTTGGCACCACCGTTCTGGTCGTGCTCTCGCTAGGCTGGTGGCATTTTTACGCCGGACCAGTGATGTTTCAAACAAAAAACCTGTCCGCGGAAAATCATAGAATCCGCATTGAGGTCGATCAAACTCGTGCCGCGATAAAGGACATACGCAATACGATAGCGGCTGGAGTAAACAGGGGAAAAGAAATCAAACTGGCCCAGCTCAAGCGGGCGCTAGAAGCAGTGGAAGAGCGTTTGCGGTTGAAAACTATAGAATTGATCGATCCGGAGAAAATGTTTCAACTGATGAGCCAGTTGATTTATAAGGATTCCAGGTTGAAATTGCTGAGCCTGAAAAGGCGCGAAGTAAAACCGGCGATCACAGTTACCGACGAAAATCAGGAAGATGCGGGAATCTACCGACATGTACTCGAAGTCAAATTTGCCGGTAAATATAAAGATATATTGAAATATATGCAGTCGCTGGAAGCCCTCGACTGGAAATTAATCTGGGATGAGATAGAAATTGTCAGTAATGAATACCCACTAATAACGCTTAAAGTGGTGATATCGACGTTGAGCACACGCAAGGAGTGGGTCGGTGTATAGGTTATTTTCTATAAGGCTCCTTCGCCGTGATGACAGCGTCTGTAATCCGTTGACCTGCCTTCCCCAGCCAGGTCTGCCCCGTCGATCATCGAGCAGCAGGCACAGCTGTCGCTTATTCGCGCGGTTAGTAATTACACCGGTAAAAAGTTCACTTTTTCTGGAAACAGCTTCTATACTTTTACGAGCGCTAGTAGTTCAAATTTTGCTTTTTCCGCTTGTTATGGTCCAGGCCGGGGAGATCAGGGATCCTATGCAGCCACCTGCATTTGCATTGAAAAAATTCCAGCAGGCAAAATACAAGAACAGGACCAGGTCGATAAAAACTGGGGTGAAGGTGAAAAAGCCTGCAATCAAACCTATGAAGCTGACTTCGATCCTGTATTCACCTACCCGGAAAATTGCGATTATCGATGACCAGATGCTGGCTGTCGGCGGTACTATCAGGGGAGCAAGAGTGATAAAAATAGACAAACGCAGTGCACGGCTGGTGCGAAAGGGCAAGGTGATAAACCTTCGGCTGCCCGATGATTTAATTCGAATCAGAAAAACCCTGGTCGAGAGCGAATCATGACCAGGTTCCCCTTCTTATTACTTGCTTGCTCGCTGTTTCTGCTGTCCTGCGCACCAAAACATGTGGTCGAGAATACCAACAAGACCACGCAAAGCATTGCCGATGCAATGGCCGAGGCCGGTGCTTTAATCACAGCAGATGTGGAAATGCCCCCGGACGATTTTCTTGACGAGCTTTTCCCCGATAGTGGTGTGGCAGTACCCGGCCTGGTCGAAGATATAAAGCAGGAGGTCGCCTTCGACATGTCAGTCTCCAATGCACCGGCAAAGCTATTTTTCATGAGCCTGGTAAAAGATACAAATATCAACATGGTGGTTCATCCCAGCGTCGAAGGGGAAATATCAATGGATTTGAAGAATGTTACCATTCGCGAGGTAATGGATCTGACGCGTGAAGTCTACGGTTACGAGTACCGGGAATCGGCAGGCGGTTATATCGTTATGCCGGCACGAATTCAGTCAAAGATTTTTGCGGTGAATTACCTTAATATCAGTCGC
>JACZQS010000339.1 GCA_022545625.1 Pseudomonadota bacterium | reverse complement strand
GTAACCAGTTTTCAACAATCGGTGGTATTTGGCAAAAATGATCCATTTATCAATCGATTCGCTGGAATTTTACGACTGTGTTTCGGTTTTTTTCCGTTGGCCTGTGGGCAAAGCAAATTAGCACCGGTTTATGTAGGGGACCTGGTAGAAAAAATAATTATCTCAATTGATGATAAATCCACCTATTCGCAACGCTACACGGTTTGTGGGCCCGAAGTTTTTAGCCTGCAGCAGATTCTCCAGCTACTCGTAAAAGCGATGGGCCTGTCGTGTCGCATCGTGTCGCTCGGAAATACCGCGTCAAAATTACAGGCTCGCGTGTTACAGATTCTGCCGGGCAAGCTGTTCACGATGGATAATTATCGATCTCTGCAAACCCCCAACGTGTGTGGGGAGGGAGAGCTTTGCACGACCAGCTTGCGTCAGTATATTCAGGATATCGGTACCCTGTTTAGCAATAAAAAACACTATGATCGATTCAGGCGCCAATTTCCCAGCTAAACCAGAATAATGAAGACATATCGCGTTGGAGGATGCGTACGAGACCGATTACTGAACCTGCCGGAAGCCGATATCGACTGGGTAGTCACAGGCGCTACCACCGAGGAGATGTTAGCGCTGGGTTATCAGTCCGTCGGTAAGGACTTTCCGGTTTTTTTACACCCCGAAACCAAACAGGAATACGCTCTCGCGCGCCGGGAAAGGAAAACTGGTCCCGGCTATCATGGCTTTGAATTCGATACAGATCCATCTATTAGCATCGAAGCAGATTTATTACGCCGCGACCTGACCATTAATGCGATGGCAGAAAACCAGCACGGAGACCTGGTCGATCCTTACGGGGGCCAACAAGATCTCGAAGCGCGAACACTGCGCCATGTATCACAGGCTTTTAGCGAAGACCCGGTACGAGTGTTGCGAATTGCCCGGTTCGCCGCCCGCTATCACCACCTGGGTTTTAGCCTGGCAGCGGAGACTGCAGAGTTAATCGCCCAAATGGGTAAATCGGGTGAGCTGGAATCACTCGTAGCTGAACGGGTCTGGGCCGAAATGTCGCGCGCACTCGACGAACCCCATCCCGAGGTGTTTTTTCAAACCCTGCGTGATTGCCATGTACTGAACATATTGTTTCCTGAAATCGATGCGCTTTTCGGCGTACCACAAACCGCCAAATACCATCCAGAGGTTGATACTGGAGTGCATCTGATGATGGCACTGCAAAAAAGCGCCGAACTCGAACTGGATAATGAAACCCGATTTGCAGTTTTAATGCACGATCTGGGCAAGGCAACGACAGCGCAGCATATATTGCCCAGCCACCACGGCCACGAGCAGGCTGGCGTTGAATTAGTCAAATCATTTTGTCGTCGCTGGCGGGTACCGAAAGCTCATACTGAACTGGCTTTAATTACTACCGAATACCATACCCTTGTGCACAGGGCCCTGGAGCTCAAAGACACTAGCCTACTGAAGCTGTTTACCCGTACCGACATCTTTCGTAAGCCAAAAAGATTCAGGAAAATGACCCAGGCCTGTCTCGCCGATCTACGTGGACGAAAGAATTTTGAATCCGCCCCTTACCCGCAGGCCGAGTTTCTCAATCGGCTGGGTAAAATATTGTGCGATGCTGATCTATCCAGTATTTTACAGCAAGGACTGGAGGGTAAAGAACTGGGTGAAGCTATCTACAGTTTTCGCCTGGGTTTAATAAAACAAAACAGCCAGGCTTTAAAATCGAGCCAATAACCAGCGATCCACTTTCCTCAAAATTCGCCTTAGCGGCGAAAAATAAAAAGCAAGGCCTGTCGTTACTCCGAGACTATTCGCAACTGCGTCTGCCAAATCTCCGCTGCGATAGCTGGTGAGACCCTGTAAAAATTCCAGCAACAAGCCATAAGCTATTAATCCAAACAGGATACGCCACAGTGATTTTCGCTGTTCGACCAGCAAACTGTAAAATGCCGACAGCATGGCATAGGAAATAAAGTGACCACAAGGAATAGTATTTGCTCGTTTTAGGGCTATTGACATAGTAATTTTTCTTAGGTAGAGTTAACAAGGTAGAAAAAAATGACTGAATTTATTAGCAGCTTTACATCTTTGCCAAATCTCCATCCATTATTAGTCCATTATCCGGTGGCGTTTTTTACCGTAGCCATTGCTTTTGACTTCCTCTGTTTACTCTTTCGCCGTCAGACCTGGCTGGACCGTACCACAATTGTTACTTATTTGGTAGGAGCTCTGGGGGTTGTGGCCACTTATTTTGCCGGAGAACAAGCAGCAGATTCACTTGTTGGGGTGCCACCGAAAGTTGAGCCATTAATTGCAGAGCATAGCGATTGGGGCCTATATACCCTGTTGTTTTTCCTGGTGTTTGTAAGTTTCAGGGTTTTTGTTTACTGGCGTGAGCGTAACTCTTCTGAAATCAAAATAAGTCCTCTGAGACTGCTGGCTATTGTAGCAGCAATAGCTGGACAGTGGATACTATTTCAAGCTGCGGATCGTGGCGGAGCTCTGGTCTATCAGCATGGTATGGCCGTAACAATAACTGCCGCCGAAGAACCAGCGCCTCAGAATGAAACTCAAGCAGACTCTGGAAAAAAAGAAGAACCGGAAAAAAGATTAATTACAGCCGCAGACGGCGTTTTAATCTGGCAACCTATCCCCCAAGATGCAAGCGCCCTCGGTAAAATTCTAACCATAGCTGACAGCGGCCCCAACAGCACTGTTTCAGCCAGCAATCCAGTCCCCGAACAGGTGGGGCT
>JACZQS010000338.1 GCA_022545625.1 Pseudomonadota bacterium | reverse complement strand
GTTAAATCGAATGCCATCGTCTATGCAAAAGACAATATGACCATCGGCGTTGGCGCGGGTCAGATGTCTCGAATTAACAGCGCTCGCATCGCCGGTATCAAGGCTGAGCATGCTAATCTCCAGGTAACCGGATCGGTGATGGCCTCTGATGCATTCTTTCCGTTTCGTGATGGCATCGATGCAGCGCACGAGGCAGGAATAAGCGCAATAATTCAGCCGGGTGGATCGATCAAGGATAATGAAGTCATCGCAGCCGCGAACACACATGGCATATCCATGGTATTTACCGGCATGCGGCATTTCCGGCATTGAGCGCGCATAGAATTGGATTAAGGCTGCTTTTAATCGGGAACTGGAGATGAAAATATTGATTGTAGGCGGCGGTGGGCGCGAACACGCGCTCGCCTGGAAAGCAGCCCAGTCGCTACGCGTGCGGCAGGTATTTGTAGCGCCCGGCAATGCCGGAACTGCACAGGAAGATAAACTTAGCAATATCGATATCGCTGCAGAAGACATTGAAGCCCTGCTCGAATTCGCATTGATAGAAAATATTGATTTGACTATCGTTGGGCCGGAGGCACCCCTGGTGAACGGTATCGTCGATAGATTTCAACAATCCGGGTTGCGTATCTTCGGCCCAAGTGCTGCGGCCGCACAGCTCGAGGGATCTAAGACCTTTAGCAAGGACTTCCTCGCCCGGCATCGAATTCCCACTGCCAAATATCAAAGCTTTACCGAAATTGGGCCAGCCATTGCTTATGTTAAATCACAGGGTGCACCAATAGTCGTCAAGGCCGATGGCCTCGCTGCTGGCAAGGGAGTGATTCTGGCTGACACCGAGGCACAGGCGATCGACGCGATCAAAGACATGCTTGAAGCTAACACGTTTGGTGAGGCCGGGCATCGCATCGTAATCGAGGAATTTCTGCCTGGCGAAGAGGCCAGCTTTATCTGTATGGTCGATGGCGATCATGTATTGCCGATGGCTACCTCGCAAGACCACAAGGCCAGGGACAATGGCGACCAGGGACCCAATACCGGTGGAATGGGCGCTTACTCGCCGGCACCGGTAGTTACCGCTGAAGTCGAATCTTATGTCCTGGAAAAAATTATCATGCCGACCGTGCGCGGCATGGCCGAAGAAGGCGCAAAGTACACCGGCTTTTTATATGCGGGATTGATGATCGACTCGAATGGTGGAGCCAGGGTGCTCGAATATAATTGCCGTTTCGGTGATCCTGAAACTCAACCCATCATGATGCGACTGCAGTCTGACCTGGTTGAACATTGCCTGGCGGCATGCGATGGTCAACTCTCCAGTCAAACCGCCAGTTGGGATCACCGCTACGGTCTTGGCGTGGTGTTGGCAGCGAGTGGTTACCCTGGCTCTTATACCAAAGGTGAGTTGATCAGCAATATACCGCTGGAACAAGAATCCTCGAAGGTATTTCACGCCGGTACTCTCATCGATCCGCAGGGAAATATCGTTTCAAACGGTGGGCGTGTTCTATGCGTCGTGTGTCTCGGCGACACCGTCCAGGCGGCCCAGCAAAAAACTTATGAATTAATTGCCGATATCGACTGGGCGAGCGCCTATTATCGAACCGATATTGGGTTTAAGGCACTCGATACCGGTCAATAGTCGGTTTTTGGGCAGCCTCGCCGATCTGGCGTCTAGTCAAGGTCGCTGGATCCGATCAGAAAATTAGAAATTCTCTGGCCTCTCTACTATATATTGTGGAATACTTCATAAAATTTCACAATATATTGTGATTTCCCTGATAAAAGTTATACTAGCGCCTCATCCGATTATTACACCAATACGAGCGAATCAATGAGATGTCCTAATTGTAATTCAGCGATGTTTGTCGTCGATGAAAATGCGACGGCGAGAAGTCTGGTCAAGTTTTTTCGATGCACCAATTGCATAGGTGAGCATGTTTCATCCGAACCACTGAGGGAAAGCCTCCATACATTTGATACAAGAATCGAATTTCCTGGTTCCGGGTCAGCTGCCAGTGATAATAGTTATCAAATGATTTAAGCAAATCCTATTTAATCTGGTTCTTACAGCAGTAAGGCTGTTATAACAATATCAGTGCCGCCAGGGCACTGATCATGCCAGACTAACGAAAATCACATATTCTTTTTGTCACCCCAGACAAACCACGAATGAATTAGTTTTTATAGTTCCTCGAAACACCCTGAAGTGGGTCTAGTCCGCAGATCGATCAAATCGCTCACTAACCACCATTTTCCCCTTTAAATTCAATATGTCTCATCTACGAGCACATTTATAAATTTAGACTATACTCGGAAAATATTGTATGCAGGGTAATCTGTTATGAAAAATATTAATTTAATTCTGTGCTTCGGCCTCGCGCTGGTACTTTTTGGCTGCTCAAGCGCTAAAAAGGCTGAACTGAACTCAGGTTCTAGTCCAAAGGCGGCTGTATATGAAGTCGTAGTACTGATCAACAAGGCAGAGAAAAATCAAAATGATCTGTTGGCCTTCAAAGCGTATATGAAAGGAAGCGAGTATTTGAAGCGAGCACAGCTGGCTCTGTCTCGTGGTAGTAAAAAGGAAGTTATTCTGGATAACGCAGCAATCGCCAAGGCCTATTTTCAGGAAGCAGCCGAACAATCCAGGGCCAGGAGTGCTACCCCCTTTCGCATACTCCAGGCCAGAAAGGCCTCACTTCAGGCTGGCATTAGAAACAGTGAGACATTGACTGTAGCCCTGCTCAAGGCTGACAAAGATTTAAG
>JACZQS010000337.1 GCA_022545625.1 Pseudomonadota bacterium | reverse complement strand
ATAGCCATCCATGTCGACCAAATCAATACTGGTAGTGATGATCTCGAATTCGAAACGTTTGATTGCGGTTAGTGCTTCTTTAGCCGTCGCGCAGGCAATGATGTCGAGGCTGGGCATCTGTTTGGCAATATCATCATACAGTTTAGATCGTACCGAATCGGACGAGTCTATCAGTAACAGGCGACGTTTAGTTAGCATGTAGTTCAGGTTGGTTCGATTTGATTCAGATGCCTGGCTACAGCAATCCAGGAACCAGTTAATCCGAGCAGAGTACTAGAACTTATCAGAATGATAAAGTCTTGAAAGCTAAAAGTAATTAACACCAGGTCGGCCTGATATAGCAGGTTTAAGCGGTTCAGGGGCCCCGAGATTGCCAAATATCCAATTTCAACAATGAACCAGGATATCACCCCGCCCAGCAAACCATACCAGAGGCCGCCGTAGAGAAATGGACGGCGGATAAACGCATTGGTTGCACCGATTAACTTGGTTACGATTATTTCCTGGTATCGATTCTGGATATCCAGTCTGATCGTGTTACCGATGATTAACAATACCGCAAAGCCGAATAAAATGGTGATAATAGCTACCGATCGCCTGGCAATTTCGAGTATTGTGTAAAGCCTTTCCAGCCATTCGGTATCGAGTTTTGCGATCTCAACCCCGGGCAGGGTCTGAAGCAGATTTAACAGATTTTTTACCGCGAAGGTATCGGCGCTGCTCGAGGGTTCAACGATTATGGTATGGGGCAGAGGATTACTTGACAGCGTGTCGATACTTTTTCCAAAACCGGAGGTTTGTCTAAACGCTTCCAGGGATTCCCCTTTGGAAACAAACCGGGTATCTGCGACGTCAGGCATATCAGCGACCTGGCGTTCCATAGCCCTGGCTTTTTTCTCGTCCATTTCGATGTCCAGGTAAAGGCTGATCTGGCTGCTGGATCGAAAATCGCCCGACATCGCGTCGATGTTCTTTAAAAATAAATAGAAACCACCCGGCAGGGATAAGGTAATGCCGATAACAGCAACTGTCATGATTGTCGTGGTTGGCGAATGATAAATTTTCCCCAGGCTGAATACCAGTGATTGCATATGGTGGAGAAAATAAGCAGCGATTTTATTTAAAGTAGCTGGCTTGTGACGACGAATATTATTAGCCATTACTCACCAGTCACCCAGGTCAGGATAGTTCGATACCCGAGGTTCCAATCTGGCAGATCGAATGAAATCTGGCTCGGTATTATCGAGGTCGTTATGGATCATTTTTCCACGGTTGAGCGTGAGTACCGGTTTTTGCAGTTCATCGATTAAAGCGAGATCGTGGCTGGCAACCAAAACCGATACACCCACCTGGTGAAAATCCACAAAAATTTGCATAATTTCACGTGAAAGTACCGGATCCAGGTTGCCAGTGGGTTCATCGGCGAGCAGTAACATCGGTTTGTGAACCACTGCACGCGCTATTCCTACGCGTTGTTGTTCACCGCCCGAAAGCGCAATCGGCATAGATTTCTCCTTGTGCAACAGGCCTACCTTGTCGAGAGCTGCCCGCGTCCTTTTCGCAATTTCCTGGTGCCGATATCCCTGGATGATCAATGGCATCGCGACATTATCGAATACCGGGCGATCAAACAGGAGTTGATGATCCTGGAAAATAATGCCGATATTACGGCGGATATAGGGTATTCGTTGCCTCGATATTGTATTCAGGTTGATCCTGTTTAGCAGCGCCTGACCCCGGGTTGGTTTTTCGATCAGGGAAATGATTTTAAGCAGTGTGCTTTTGCCCGCACCCGAAGGCCCGGTAAGAAAGGCCATTTCACCCACACCCAGGTGCATCGATACGTTAGTAAGCGCTTCGAAACCGCCTTTAAACCGCTTGGTAACATTGCTGAACTGAATCATTAACCTATTATTTATCTCTGGAGTCTATATCTGACATCAACGCATCTACAAACTCCTCGCTGTCAAATTCGCGCAAATCCTCTACTGATTCACCGACACCAATATAACGTATGGGTAACTGAAGATTTTCTGAGACACTGAATATCATACCCCCTCTGGCGGTACCGTCGAGTTTAGTCAGGGTGATGCCCGTGACACCGATAGCCTGTTTGAAATTACTCGCCTGTGACAGGGCATTTTGACCGGTACCGGCATCGAGTACAAGCATGGTTTCGTGGGGTGCGCTCGGGTCAATCTTGCCCAGTACACGTTTTATTTTGGCAAGCTCATCCATCAGATTGTTCTGGGTGTGCAAACGACCGGCGGTGTCCAGGATCACGACGTCGCGGTCGGTCTTCCGCGCATGTTTCACGCCGTTGCGGCAAACCTTGACCGCGTTCTGATGACCCCGTTCCGTGTAGACCGGGCACCCTATCTGCTCGCCAAGCACTTCGAGCTGATCGATCGCCGCCGGACGCTTCAGGTCCGCCGCCACCAGCAGCGGCCGCTTGGCCCGACCCATCAGCATTTTCGCCATCTTGCCGCAAGTCGTGGTCTTACCGGAGCCTGCAGAAGATATGATTACTTTATTGATGCTCTATCGCCTTACATATGTAAGTTGGAACATTGAGAGTGGTGACAGAGGTGAACACTTTGAGTGCCCAGCCTGTCTTGTTCGCTCCCATGTAAGCAAGAAGGTCTGGATCAAAAAGTCCAGTACGATCACTACGCTCGAAGGACTTTGATCGATAATTTCTTTGCTGACGACGCGACACTCGAGGCAGTTCGATCAGGCGAGATTGCCGCGCGTGGCGACTTCTTCCAAGGTGCTTATGAGAC
>JACZQS010000059.1 GCA_022545625.1 Pseudomonadota bacterium | reverse complement strand
TTTTGAATATAAAATCGGTCATCACCGATGGTAGTGACCCGGTGATCGTCGCCAAGGCCAATTGCGGGATCCCCGAGTTCATCGACGGTAAAATTTCATACAATGGCACACCCGAGATCATGGCGGATTATGTCGTTATGGCGCGCAATTCGGGCGCCCGTATTATAGGCGGCTGTTGTGGCACATCACCCGAACACGTTGCCGCGATGCGCAAGGCTCTGGATACTACGCCGATATCCGCCCCGCCAAGCCTGGACGAGATCGACCGCGTACTAGGCCAGGTCTCAGAGGGCGCGAAAGCACAGTCGCGTGGCGAACACCAAATTTTGACCCGGGTTCGCAATAGCCGAAGGCGCCAGCTTTAGGCGGGTTACCAGTTTAATATTCCACGAGTAAATCAGACCTGTGCCAGCAGACTGGCAATCATCTGTTTTGCCTGCGACAGGTAAGAAGCACCGAACAAATTGGCATGATTCAGAATATGGTACAGGTTATATAATTCTCGTCGCACATTATAACCCGCGTCGATCGGAAACAGGTCGTCATAGGCATCGAAAAAACGCTGCCCCGGACTGCCAAACAATTCCATCATCGCCAGGTCAGCCTCGTGGTCACCATAGTAACAGGCGGGATCGTAGATGACTGGATTGCCGTGGCTATCGGCACCCTGGTTGCCACTCCACAAATCGCCATGCAGCAGCGAGGCGAGCGGTGTGTAGTCGCTAAAAAAGTGGCTGACCTGTTCATTCAGACGCATACCGGTATCAAATAATTCATTGTCGAAACCATTCGTCCTGGCCAACGATAGTTGATACCCGAGTCGCTGCTGCTGCCAGAAACCCGCCCAGTCCCGGCTGGAGCTATTAACCTGCGGAGTCGAACCGATGGTATTATCGACCGCAAAACCAAATTGATCCCGCGTGTACCGGTGCATGGTCGCGAGTTGTTGCGCCAGGAGAACCGGGTCGGGTCTGCCCGACAATTCGATATATTCCATGACGATAAAGGCCTGCTGACCTACCATTCCACACCCAAACGCCCGGGGTGCTCGAATACTGCTACTACTCTGGATTTCGTTCAAACCGATCATTTCAGCTTCGAACATCATCAAACGATCGGGGCTGTTGGTTTTGACAAAAAATTGATGTTGCCCATCATTTAGTCGATAGGCGCGATTAATATCTCCACCCGAGACCGGGTTCGCCACAAGCTTGCCCACCTTTAGACCGGATTTATCGATCAGCATTTGGCGTACCGGTTGCCAATCACTCATCTGGAAACCTGCCGATATTCACCGGGTGCTAAACCATCCAGCGACCAGCGCGAGACCCGGGTACGGATTAGTCGCAGCGTCGGGTGGCCGACCGCGGCGGTCATGCGCCGCAGCTGCCGGTTTTTGCCCTCGGTGATTTCGAGTTCCAGCCACTGGGTCGGTATATCCCTGCGCTGCCTGATCGGCGGCTCACGTGGCCATAGCCAGTCGGGTTCCTCAATCATCCGCACATGGGCAGGACCTGTGACACCGTCCTTTAGCCGAACTCCACGACCACGAGCGGTCAGCGCCTTTCGCCGGGGTATATTTTCGACCTGGGCCAGGTAGCATTTGGCCTGTTTATGGCGCGGTTCAGCGATACGCGCCTGTAATTTGCCATCATCGGTCAATACCAGCAATCCCTCGCTTTCATAATCAAGACGTCCCGCCGCATATACCCCGGGGATATCGATATAATCGGCGAGGGTTTTTTTACCCTCGACCGGGCTAAACTGGCACATCACCTGGAAGGGCTTATTAAACAGGATGATAGTAGTCATTAGGAATCGAGATAGGATTGCCACTTTTGCCTGCGCAGCGGATCCATTGCCTGGTCATCCATCATTGCCTCAAGCTGTATTTTGTCAGGTGCCTTGCGCCCGGTATCGATATCGCGCATCGCCTCCACCTCGCAATTAATACGGGTTAAGCGACTCGAAATATCGAGTATCGATTCGTGTTCGATCAACGATTGCTGAACCCGCCCGGCATAACGGAACTTCATGCCCCCGACCTCGGTCAGATTCCGGCGCAGATTTTCGAGTGTGCCAAACTTGCGCAATAAATTAGCCGCTGTTTTCACGCCGATATGCGGTATGCCCGGAATGTTATCGACCTTGTCACCCACCAACGCGAGCTGGTCGGCAATCTGTCCGGGCCTGACACCATACTTTTTTTCCACGGCTTTATAATCCAGCTTCCTGTCGGTGAAAAAAGTCCACCACAAATCACCCGGGTGGATCAACTGGGCCAGGTCCTTGTCAGCAGTGAGTATTACAATCGGCAACTCGGATGACCGGTGCAATGTCGCCAGTGTACCGATCAGGTCATCCGCCTCCCAGCGATCACTGCTTACCGTCGCGATGCCGAGCAGGTCAACCCATTGCTGGCACCAGCCAAACTGGCGTTTTAGCTCAACCGGCGCCGGACTGCGGTTAGCCTTGTATTGCGGGTATAGCGATTTGCGCTGCGATTGTTTAAGACTTTCGTCGAAAGCAAACACCAGCTTACTCGGTGCCTGCTCGGTTAACAGGCGGTAAACAAAGTCACTAAAACCGATAAAAGCCTGGTTAGATTGCTGGCGGATATTGACTTGCTCCGGCACCCGGGCATACCATGCCTTGAAGATAAAAATACTTGAATCGACCAGGTATAGCCGCATTTTTATGGTAGACGGGTATTCGCCCGCTTGATTAGCCCGTGAGTTAGCATATAGTCCGCGTCAGTGGATCGAAAACAGTAACCCCTTTTTATTTACAAATACAGTAATGCATCGTTTTTTATATATAGCCATTTTCATTTTGTCTACTGGACCGGTATTTGCGGCCAGTAGCATCCAGAATCTTCAACATCTGATCGATCAAAAATTGTACGATCAGGCTGCCCGCAGTGGCGAAAAAATGCTGCAAAAACACGCGGGGGATCCAGACATCGAATTTCTCACCGCCTACGCATACCAGATGAACCAGCAATCAGGCAAGGCTGCCAAATACTACCAGGAACTCATCCGCCAGTATCCCGAACTACCCGAGCCGAGAAATAATCTGGCGATGATTTACCTGTCTGACGGTGATTATGACAGGGCCAGTGAATTGCTGGTTAACGCCATTAACACCCACCGCAGTTACGCAACCGCTTATGCCAACCTGAGCAATATTTATACCGGTATCGCGAGCGAAGCCTACCGACGTGCAGTGAGCGAGTCGAACGAGCCGGATAGTTATGCCAATAATATTGAGTTGACGGCCCTGACCCGATTGACGCCGGTGAGTGCCAGAGCTACTGCAGAGTCAGGCCTGACTGAAAAATCTGCTACCGGTTTGACACTGGTCAATCAGATTATCGGTTGGGCAAAGGCCTGGAGTGAAAAGGATCTTGATGCCTACCTCGGATATTATTCGAACGAACACAAACTAGATTATCCGACACACAGGGCGTGGGTCGAGCATCGTAAAAAACGTATCCTGCGTCCCGGGTTTATTAGAATCGAGGTCGGCAACTTCCAGATTCGGGCGCAATCCGCTAATCGTGCTACTATTGACTTTGAGCAATCCTTTAATTCGCTTGGCTACAGTGATCGGGTTATCAAGCGACTTCGTTTAAACCGTATCAATTCAAAATGGAAAATTACCGACGAAATGGTGTTGTCTGTGTTATGAGAGCTATATTTATTACCCTGTTGTGGCTGTGCTTTCAGTCGGAGGCTTTGGCTGCCGAAGTACCGATCGAAAACTATGAGCAAAGCATTCTCGATACGATCAAAAATATTCAGAGCCAGAATCACGAGCAGGCTCTCGATACCACTCGCAAGCTGATCAAACAATATCCAAATAGCCGACTGGGGCAAATGTTGTACGGCGACCTGCTGCTCGCGAAAACCGAACCCCTCGCGCAAATTGGCTCTGGTCTCCCTACCGCCCAGGCGTTGCTCGACTTCACCCAGGAAATCCAGCTACGCTGGCAGCACGATACCAATTCGACTCATAAGGGCCTGTTGCCGGAAAATATATTGTTCATGGCCGAAAATCAGCCTTATGTGATCCTGGTTGACCAACAGAGTTCGCGAATCTATGTTTATCGCAACGAACAGGGTACGCCGGTGTTAGAAACCGACTACTTTATTACGATCGGTTTGAAGGGCCCCGGCAAGCAAAAGCGCGGCGATCAAAAGACACCGATCGGCATTTACCATGTCACCCGCTATATCGACGATCGGCAATTACCCGATCTCTATGGTAGAGGCGCCTTTCCGATTAATTATCCCAATGTCTGGGATGAACGTAAGCAACGCACCGGTGGTGGAATCTGGATACACGGTACGCCATCTTATACCTATAACCGTTCACCGCTGGCCAGTAATGGCTGCATTGTTGTCAGTAACCCGGATTTTTCAAATATCGATCAGTATATCGGCGCGGAGATCAAAACCCCGGTCATCGTCGCACAGAAGGTCAACTGGTTGACGGTAAATCAATGGCGGCAAAAACGCGGCGAAATGCAACAGGTGCTACATAGCTGGGTAAGCGACTGGGAGAGCCTGAACCATGATCGTTATCGGCAGAATTATTCGCAGACCGACTATTATGCCCATAACCGCGACTTTAAAAACTGGGATGCCCGCAAGCGCTGGACCAACCGCAACAAAACACGAATCGAGGTTAACTACAGCGGCTTGAATATCTTTGTTTATCCCGGCGAAGAAAACCTGGTTTTGATGCAGTTCAGTCAAACCTACGAAAGTAATGATTACAATGTGAAATCCCCCAAAGAGCTATACTGGCACAAGTACGATAGCGGATGGAAAATCGTTTACGAAGGTGTCCGAGTTTTTCCCAAGGTGGGCATCGAGATGGTCGATAACTGAAACCCCGATACTCCTGCCTGAGGTTTCAACCCCCTCGATATTTCCCTAAACAGTCAATCAGAGTAATATTTATCGCTAATTAGTTAAGCGGTAAATATTTCGTGTCAAATTTTACACTGGTCATTGGCAATAAAAATTACTCTTCCTGGTCGTTGCGTGCCTGGTTATGGATCAGGCATATTGGCCTGGAATTCGACGAAGTGCCTGTTTCGCTTCACAACGAATCCCTGTCGGATCAACTTGATCCTTACTTCTCCGATACCAAGGTACCTGTATTACTGCACGACGGGTTTGAAGTCTGGGATTCGCTCGCGATACTGGAGTACCTGGTCAGTCTGTACCCTGAGCAAGGTCTCCCGGAAGGCCTCAAAGCCCGGGCGGTGGCACGCTCACTGTGCGCCGAAATGCATTCCAGTTTTATCGCCCTGCGTAACGAACTGCCAATGAATTGTCGGCGCGAACCATCACCGCTGCTTTTATCGGATACCTGTATCGCCGATATCGACCGTATTCAGTCGCTATGGCAGTATGCTGGTAATTATTCCGAAGGCGATGGAAATTGGCTTTTCGGAAACTTCGGTATTGCCGATGCCATGTTCGCCCCGGTGGTGCTGCGATTTAATCGATACCAGGTAGCTTTGAGTAAGCCAGCTTCTGATTATGTCGATCGTTTCCTGGATCACCCGGCGATGATCGAGTGGGTTGCGGCGGGACGGGCTGAAACCGAGATAATTGCACAGGAAGAGCGGTAGCTTTTATGCTTAACAAGTTTCCAGTAATGATGGTATTAAGCGGATATATCTGATGTCAGGACAGACCCGCAAAAATCGCTACCCCCTGCATATTCACATTGCTTCGGTGTTTGCCATATTGGTTTTGCTTATCGGCTCGACACTCGCCTGGGTTAGCTATAAACAGATCACACGCCTGACCTTTGATACCACTGAAATACTATTTGCCCAAACCGCGAGGGAATTGCAGCTTCAGTTCCAGAAAGAATATCGTCCCGTTACCACCTCTGTGCGCCTGCTCGCGAATGCTGCCATCGCCGACGCAAACACCGTCGAGGAACGTATCAAACACATCCCTATCCTGGCTGAAGTGATCAGGAACGAGCCCCAGATTACCGGCTTCCAGCTTGGTTATGATAACGGCGACTATTTTATATTACGCCCGTTAGACTCTGCCCACATGCGGGAGGTTTTTACCGCGCCCGAGGATGCGGTCTTTATGGCTGATCACATTAGTCACAGGGATGGAGGGGACAACCAGCTACTACGGTTCTTTCTCACTGAGCAGCTGGAGTTTATCGGTGAGCCATTGAAGAGTGTCTCTGATTATGACCCGAGGCTGCGCCCATGGTATCGCAGCACCGAAGGATCACTGGTAAATCATGTCACTTCACCCTACTTATTTTATTTCTTGAATAAAATCGGCATTACCTTATCGAGGAAAGCGCTTAACGGAAACAGTACGGTAGCTGCCGATATCATCCTTAAAAGCCTTACTCAGACATTGCAGGGCAATCAGATCACGCCGTCAACCATCAGTCTTATCTACAATGCCGATGAGCAGGTCCTGGCACACAGCAGCGGAGGGAATTTCAGCCTCTTCCCAGAAGTTAATGATAACCATATACCCCGGCTAGGTGAGTTAAAAAGCTCCATGATCAAGAATATTCACCTCCTTGCCGGGCAGGAAGAAAAGGTTATTCCATTTACGCGTGGCGATGAGCAGTGGTTTGGGACTGTGCGAAACATCACTCTGCATGAACGGCTGAAAATCAAATTGTTGATCGCCGCACCCGAGCGTGAGCTGCTGGAAGCGGCTTTTGAGACGCGCAAAACCAGTCTTATCATCACGATCGTGGTGATTCTACTGGTCCTGCCGATCGCATGGGTAACTGCTAACCGGATTGCCCGGCCGATGCGAATATTGGCCAAGGAAGCTGAAGCCATTGCTGGTTTCGATTTCGATAAAGACTTCAAAACTGGCTCATCTGTGCTGGAAGTAGACCAGCTATCCAGGTCCATGGACCTGATGCGAGTCACCATTAGCAACTTTCTCAGCCTGATCACATCGATTTCGGGTGAATCCAATATTGATCGCTTACTCGACAGGGTTACCGACGAAACCATGAAAGCCAGTCATGCAGATGCGGCAGTGGTTTACCTGCTTTCCGAAGACGAAAAAGAACTGAAGGCGATGGCACCCCGGCTGGCCGATGGCAGCGTTTTGAGTGATAAAATTCTGCCTGCCTATTCCCTCGAAGACAGTCCCGATAACAATCGCTTACTGAGCAGGTTCCTCGACAAACAAGTGGGCATCGAAGTACTGGAGAAAAACCAGGCCGGCGATATGCAATTTCTACCTTTATTCGAAGCGCTGGATTCCGACAAAATCAATATCATCGTGCTGCCGTTGACCAACAGAAGTAATGAGGGCACGGGTCTGCTGTGCCTGCTTTATAGCGAACACAACCAGGGCCTGGAAGAAGCCCTGAAACCTGAACACATGGGTTTCGCCCAGGCGCTATCCGGTTTTACCGCCGTGTCGATGGAAAGCCGCCAGTTATTGAAAATGCAAAAAGCCTTGTTGCAATCATTTATCGAACTGATTGCCAATGCGATTGATTCCAAATCCCCCTATACCGGCGGCCATTGCCAACGCGTACCTGAACTCACCAAAATGCTTGCCGCCGCCGCCTGTGAAAGCCACGATCCCCGCTTTGAAAAATTCTCACTGTCGGAAGAAGAATGGGAGGAACTGCATATTGCTGCCTGGTTACACGATTGTGGCAAGGTCACCACGCCTGAGTACGTGGTCGACAAGTCCACCAAACTGGAAACAATATATGATCGCATACACGAAATACGCATGCGCTTCGAAGTACTTAAACGCGATGCGGAAATTGACTACTGGCAGCAATTGGCCGATGGCGGAAATGCCGAACAACTAAAATCAGAACTGGATGCAAAACAGGGCCAACTGGACGATGATTTTGCTTTCGTAGCACAATGCAACGAGGGTGGCGAATTTATGGCTGCTGAAAAAATTACACGCCTCAATGCAATCGCCAATAAAACCTGGCGTCGGACATTGAGTGATCGTATCGGCATTGCATGGGAAGAAAGGCAGCGTAAGCAACGAACTACCGAAACCGAATTACCGACGCAGGAACCCCTGCTTGCCGATAAGGAGGAACATATCTTTTATCGCGATGCCAGTGATGTAATCGCCGATGAAAATCCCTGGAATTTCAAACTGGACACACCCCAGCATAAATACAATAAGGGTGAACTTTATAATCTATCTGTCACCAAGGGAACCCTTGCCGAGGAAGAGCGATTTAAAATTAATGACCATATGGTGCAAACTATTATCATGCTCAACCAGCTTCCCTTCCCCAAGCATTTACGCAACGTGCCCGCTATTGCCGGGGGACACCATGAAACCATGATCGGAACCGGTTACCCGAAAAAACTACGCAAGGAAGATATGTCTCTCACCGCCAGAATGATGGCCATCGCCGATATTTTTGAAGCCCTGACCGCTGCGGATCGTCCCTACAAGAAAGCCAAGTCACTCAGTGAGTCGATAAAAATAATGAGTTTTATGAAAAAGGACCAGCACATAGATCCCGACCTGTTCGATCTGTTTTTGCGATCGGGCGTGTACATGGATTACGCGAAACAGTTTCTGCCAGATTCTCAAATCGACGAAGTTGTAATTTCCGAGTACCTGGAACCGACTGCCGGTTAGATAACACTCCCGGTAGAAGGGATCGTCATACCGGTCGAAGAGCCAGAATCTATTACATTCGTCATTCCGGACTGTAGTGAATTGGCCAAGGTGATTACTCTATGCCATATTGGAGACCTGACCGATAACACGCTGAGTAAATGGTTTCACTGCTGCAATTAGACTGGCCTTTAATGATCGCGATAGCGTCGATCATGCTATTTGCCGGGCTGGTACACGGCACCCTGGGGCTTGGCTTTCCAATGGTGGCAACGCCTATGCTTGCGGTGTTCTTCGATGTTCGCGCGGCGATATTGATAACCCTGTTACCGACAGTAGCGGTTAATCTTGCAAGTATCTGGAATAGCCGGGGTTCCCTTGATAGCTTAGGCCGATTCTCCCCGTTGATCGGGTTTGTCCTGGCCGGCTCGCTGTCCGGTGCTTATATATTGGCTATTGCCGACCCTGCTCCCTTCAGACTCGCACTGGCCGCGCTGATATTACTGTATTTGTGGACCAACATTTCCGGACGCCTGCCACGCCAATGGTTAGCCACCAATGTAATGCTGGCGATGGCCTTATTTGGATTTGCCGCGGGTTTCGCTGGCGGCACAACAAACGTAATGGTTGCGATTTTGATTATATTTTTCCTGTCTCTGGAAGTACCGCGGCCGAGCATGGTGGCAGTGCTAAATGCCTGTTTTTTAGTCGGCAAGGTATCGCAAATTACCGTGCTTTCTCTGGCGGGCCTGGTTAGCCTTACCCTGCTAACTGAAACCCTGCCACTAGCGCTTGTGGCAGTGGTAGCATTGCTGTTCGGGCAGCGCATCCGTGAAAAAATTGCGCTCGGAGCCTACCGCAGGATACTGCATGGATTGCTGGTGATCCTGGCCAGTGTCTTGATCGTGCAGTTCTGGCAATAATGGGTCTTAATCCACAGATTGAACTTGTTTTCGTCATCTGCTGTCCTTAATCTATACTAATTCTACACCCGTTTCGCGAATTACCAGGGGTCACCACCATGTCGATCGAGCTTATCAGTTTCAAAACCTGCCCATTTGTACAACGTGCGGCCATCACCCTGGGATATAAAAAAGTCGAACACAAG
>JACZQS010000336.1 GCA_022545625.1 Pseudomonadota bacterium | reverse complement strand
AACGAACCTAATCCACGGAGGGGATCATATTAATTGCGAGCTCGTATTACGGTGTCACTGCCGAACTCTAAGATCTATTAACAAGTGAAGCTCAGAGTATTCTGGTTTTCACCGGGGCAATCTCCCATCCAAATTATCGAGTTTTTCAACAGTATCGGCACAAAGCAGACCCCCGTAGCATAATCGTGAGTGTCGATCTTTGGCCAGAATCGGACACTCGTAATAATCAGATCAGGGCGCTCGTTTCATTCTCAATCTGTAAAGCGTGGTTTGTCCCCTTATGCCACATATATTTGAAACGCCGGATAACGCCGTTCAATTTCCCAGGATGTTCTTAGCCTCTTTTTTTAATTGTTTGGCCGCTTTCTTTTCTTTTGGCGACATTGCAGCTTTCTTCTTGGTATCACGTTTGTTTTTATGTTCTTTGCTCATGTTCTTCTTTCCTGGTATTTATTGAGTAGCCTTCAGTAAATTGTCCCGGTTTCTGGATTATATTCCCAATATTCCTTAGCTTGGTTAACTGTTAGCATAAGTAGCCTTTGATCCTAATAAGGGTGATGTGAGTGTAGATACGGCTCGGGTGCAAATCCATTGTTGCTGCTATTTCAGCATAGCTCTTACCATCCTGGCGCATGTTATAAATCTTTACTTGTTGTGTAGATAGTTTCTTACCGAGTTCTATGATACCTCGATGGTATAGAAACCAGTGCATTGCTTTCTCTGGGGTCATCTCATCTATTTTAGAATCATCCCATGTAAAGTGATGGATTAGTGGTGTTCTTTTTTTTCTTCAGACATAACTAACGCCAAAGCACTGAATTGCCGATATGGGGCTTGTAATTAATCCCTACAACCGTGCGCAAGCCTTCCGAATAGCCATATTTTGCTCCTCTAGTTTTGTAAAAGGTACAAACGCTATGTTACTCGCCTGGTAACCACAGACTATCGTTTCTCATTATACCTATCGTGTCGAAATAAAAGGAATGTATTTAAATTCGCCAACGTCGAGTGTCTCACTTGGGTCGTTCTCAGACGCTCGTCGTAAATCTCTCAATGACCGCTTTGTGCCGTAAGCCGAAGTTAATCCAGGAATTTTGAACGTCAGCTAACGGGAAAGCTGACCTTCAGATTTCATCACTCAAGGGCTGCAAAGTGCCCAATATAGATACTCGACAGTCACAACCATCAGCCTGATATCAGCGTTATTACGAATCCGGCAAAGGATGCGGTTGCAAGCACCCGAATAATGCCCCATTTTAATTTGAATAACAGGAATGCACAGCAACAGGATAACGCCACAACCCGCAGATCCAGTGTAGCGGGGTCTGGCGTCCACAACGTCAATGGCCCATAAGTCTCGGCCGAAACTTCAGCAAAGAAGACATGTAACGCAAACCAGATCGAAAGGTTCAATATCACGCCGACGACGGCCGCGGTAATGGCGGTTAAGGCACCGCGCAATCGAGCTTGCGAACCGATCCAGTCGATATAGGGCGCACCTGCAAATATCCACAGAAAGCAGGGCGTAAATGTTGCCCATAACGTCATCAGAGCGCCGGCAAATGCGAACCAGAGACCACCATCACGATAGGCCGCTAAAAACCCGACATACTCAGTTACCAGAATCAACGGCCCGGGAGTAGTTTCGGCCAGTCCCAGCCCGTCGATCATTTCGCCTGCGCTAATCCAGCCGTATTGGCTGACCACGTCCTGGCCGAGATAAGCGAGAACCGCATAGGCGCCGCCAAATGTGACCACCGCCAGCTTGGAAAAAAACAGTCCGATTTCAAACAGTAGCCCTTCCGAATCGAAAGCCCCAACTAGCAATATCGGCGCCCACCAGATGACCAGCCAGACCGATATCGTCGATAGGGTTCCAAACCCGGAACGACTCACCCCGACAGGCACCAGGTCATTGCTGCTGGCAGTGTTACGCAGGTAGCCAAAAAGTGCAGCCAAAGCAATGATGAGCGGGAATGGTACGGTGAAAAAGAAGATGCCGATAAATGCCAGCAGTGCGGTAAGCCAGTGCTCGAATAGTGATAATGCCCGACTCGCGACGCGGGATAAGGCTTCAATCACGATCACGATCACCGCCGCCTTTACCCCGAGGAACAAGGCGCTTACCGAGGGTAAATCTCCGTATAGAACATAGGCCGTCGCGAGTATGCCAATCACAATAGCGCCGGGTAGTACGAACAGTAGGCCTGCGATTAATCCGCCCAGTGTTCCGTGCAGGCGCCAGCCCGCATAGGTCGCCAGTTGCATTGCTTCGGGGCCGGGCAAGAGCATACAGAAACTGAGGGCATTGAGGTATTGCTTTTCGCTCAGCCAGTTTCGGGTTTCGACAATTTCGCGGTGCATCAGCGCAATTTGCGCGGCCGGTCCGCCAAAGGAAAGCAAACCAATACGAATCCAGACCTTTAATGCCTCGGCACGCGATGGCGTAGGCCGGTCGTCTAGCTCGGCAGGCGCTGATTGTGGCATGATTCAATCTCCAGCAGCGGGTTACGGCCAGTCCTGATTTTCATCGACCGCATCGCGCGACCAGCGATAGAAAGCGTCGCGTGCATCCATTGGTCCTTCCTTCCGGTCACGATATAAGAAGCATAAGCATTTTTGTATCCAACGGATAGCTGTACGGTTTTTTCTACCGATCTAAATTGAAGGGATTCTTTGTCCAATATCAATGTCTGCTATGTGCTGCCACCTCAACCGGTCGATGCAACACATGCGTTAAATCTCTCTGCCGGAGTCTCGAACTCTAAGGTTTTGATGGCGGCCTAGTCGAATT
>JACZQS010000335.1 GCA_022545625.1 Pseudomonadota bacterium | reverse complement strand
GATTTAACAGTCGAGCCTGGGTAGGACAGCTAATCGACAAGTGGTTGAAATCCCAGCAGTTAAATATCAGTGAGGGAATGGAGCTGGACACACTGGAGTCTATATCCGCAATGGTTTTCCACGGTCTGGGCGTATCGATCGTGCCGAGGCGTTGTGTACCGTCACCGCGTCCGCTGTCATTGAAGCGGATTCCGATTGACCCGCCTGCAAGCCCAAGAAGGCTGGGGGTTTTGTCTCGTCATGACAACGCTAAATTTAAATTGATCGATATTGTCTATCATGAACTGGTCTGTGTCGTAGAGTTGAGCGGCCAGATGCCTGCATACGGTATACTGACGGATAAATCTGATTAAATATTATTTAATACCAACGCTAAAATTAATTGCTTTCATAAATTTTTAATTAATCATTTAATAGACCTTCCTTTGCCCGGTGACGCGCTGTGACCGGGTAAATAGTCATAATTAGCGGGCCTTATAGTTGCAGGAACCAACGGATAGTCTTGAAATAAGCGTATGGCGTGGCGATGCCACGGGCGGTGGGCATATAATCTACCAGGTACCCCGGCAGCCAAGCCAGACCATACTCGATGTGGTGACCTGGATTCAGCGTGAACAGGATCCCCAGCTTGCTTATCGATTCTCCTGTCGGGTCGGCATGTGTGGTTCCTGCGCAATGATGGTCAATGGAATTCCGCGCTGGACTTGTCGTACCCATGTACAGAAGGTCGTGCAAGATAATCAGCTGACGATTGAGCCACTGCGTAATCTGCCGGTGATCAAGGATCTGGTCTGCGACATGAGCGAATTTTTTACTAAATGGAAAGCGGCCGGGGGTCAGTTCATGCCTCGCAAAACCCGGCAGGACCCGGTCGAGCCGCTGTTACCGGATTCACCAAAACGAGCGGCAGCCAACGCGGCGATCGAATGTATCAATTGTGCCATTTGTTATGCCGCCTGTGACGTGGTGACCTGGAATCCCGGGTACCTGGGACCCGCGGCGTTGAATCGCGCCTGGAGCCTGCTAAACGACGAGCGTGATAGTGGGCAGCAGGCCCGATTAGAAGCTATCGCTTCTGATGCGGGTTGCCATAACTGTCATTCGCATGCGAATTGCACCACCTATTGCCCAAACGAACTCAACCCAAGCGCATCAATTGCTGGCCTGAAACGACTTGCTGCCCGTGCGGTTTTTACCGGGAACTTATAGCCATGCTTGGTTTTCGAATTTACCTGCTGCAACGCATATCAGCAATGATCATGGCACCACTGGTACTGTTGCATCTAGGTGTGATGATAGTTGTCATTCAAGGTGGCCTGGATAGCGCAGAAATCCTGTCACGTACACGGGGAAGCCTGTTTTGGGGCGGTACTTATGGGCTGTTTGTATTAGCCGTTTCGGTCCACGCCGCCATCGGAATCCGGGTGGTAATGTTCGAGTGGATGTCTTTCCAGGGCATCAAACTCAACCTTGTGAGCTGGTTGGTGTTTGCGGTTCTATTGATGATGGGGGCGCGAGCTGTATACGCGGTAGTCGCATGATGATCAAGCCACACCGTGGTCAACCACTGTGGATTGCTTTTTTACTCCATCGTATTTCCGGCCTGGGCCTGGCTATTTTCCTGCCGTTTCATTTTTACCTGCTCGGCCTGGCTCTGGAGCAAAGTGAAACTATGGATGGCTTGCTGCGCTGGAGTGACTATCCACTGGTCAAGTTTGCCGAATTCGGCCTGGTGTTTTTACTGGCTGTCCATATGTTTGGCGGTCTGCGACTATTAGCGCTGGAATTTCTGCCCTGGAATGACCGACAAAAAACCCTGGCTGCAGCTGCAGTTGCTTTATCCTTCCTGCTTGCACTTGGCTTCCTGATGCGGGCTGTTTAAATGCAATACCAGACCTTTCAAACCGATATATTGATCCTCGGCAGCGGTGGTGCGGGATTATTTGCCGCTTTGCACGCGAAAAAAGCAAATCCTGACTTGAAGGTGACCATCGCTGCCAAGGGCCTTGTCGGAAAATGCGGTTGCACACGCATGGTGCAGGGTGGCTACAACGTGGCGCTCAGTCCCGGCGATTCAGTCGAGCGGCATTTCATGGATACCATCAATGGCGGTAAATGGTTACCGGATCAGGATATGGCGATGCGGCTCTGCGAAACCGCAGTAATTCGCGTTCAGGAGCTGGAAAACGAATTGGGCTGTTTTTTCGATCGCAAGGCCGACGGTTCGCTCCACCATAAGGCGTTTGCCGGACAAACCTTTGATCGTACCGTGCACAAGGGTGATCTCACTGGCATCGAAATAATCAGTCGGTTGATGGAGCAGGTACGCGCGTCGTCGGTTGAACTGATGGAGGAGCATCGTGCCCTGGCGATGATTTCAAATCCTAGTGGCGATGCCCTGGCTGGGGTGTTGATGGTCGATATGCGTAACGGTGAATTTTGCCTGTTACGGGCCAAAGCCATATTACTTGCCACCGGTGGTGGCCCCACCATGTATCGTTATCACACACCATCGGGCGACAAATCGATGGATGGCCTTGCGATGGCTCTGCGCCTGGGATTATCGCTACGCGATATGGAAATGGTGCAGTTTCATCCGACCACGTTGTACGTGGCCGGTTCGAATCGCTCGCTGATTTCCGAGGCCGGCTTCGCCCGCGCCGTTGCGGCGGTGGAGGCCATCGCCGTGATCCCGGCTCCGGGCGACCCCAACGTCCAGAAGGTGCTGGAGAGCATTCGCAAGTCTTCCCGCGACGCGGAGAAGAAGGCGCTCCAGGCGTATCGCGACGACACCGCCAGGAGA
>JACZQS010000334.1 GCA_022545625.1 Pseudomonadota bacterium | reverse complement strand
TTATAATGGGGTCAAATCCCCTGTTTTTCACTAGAATCTTGAGGGCCTGCTAAGGGCTGTCATTTCAACCGGTCGAGTTAAAAGCAATTCCTGTAAATAAATACTGTCCCCATATTTACCAGGTAACCAGATCTGTGGACAAATGATCTATCCGGTTGAGATAGATAACATTCTGCGAGCCATTGATAAAATCAATGCGTGAAATCGAAGTGTTATGCGATACCCAGTTTGCTTCCCAGTCGGCGCTATAGTTTTCATCGGAGCGCGAAACACCCATCAGTGCGTTGATACTCTGGTCGATAAAATCCCCGTGCACCACCATGCCGACGCTATCATCTTCTCCAGCATGGCGTTGTCTGATATTCATCATCGCTTTTTTGACACGTTGCAGAAATGCCTGGTCTGATTCGACTGGCCGACTCCACCAGCCTTGTTCACCCATCTCGTCGGGTAGCGCAAGTGTCGGAAATCGCTCTTCAAAATAAGCCCGGGATGGACCCGGAACTCCCTGCCTGATACCGGTCCCATCATATTGATAGACGCCATATTTTTCAAATATATCGGGGAGCGCCTGCAGGGGAAGATCACAGGCCCTGGCTATATATTCAGCGGTCAATATCGAACGGGTCATCAAACTACAGTAGAGATGGGTCAATCCGTAATTCAGGCATGACGTCGACTGGAAAGGACGTTGACGCGGCTCGGTATCATGCCGCGCAAAATGCGCTGCGAGTAACCCTGCCTGTCGATGCCCGGCCTCGGTTATTTCCGGATCAGGGTGGCGACCCGGTTCGTTGCCCTCCGGCGAATAAATCTCATTGTTGGCTGATTGCGCGTGTCGGATTAGATACAGTTTCATAGGGATACGGGTGTAATAACGAAAAAAATTCAGAAGTCCAGGTCAACCCAATAGGGTTTATGATCTGAGCCAATCGCGTCCTGATCGATCCAGACGCGCTCGACCTTCTGGGACAAATACGGTGAAATGAAGCAGTAATCCAGGCATATAGGATAGCCTGGAGCACGTTCAGGTGGATCAGGGAACCAGCTGATACGATCATCTGAATGCTCCCTGGCTACAGTCCAGCTGTCGACAAAACCGTCTACATGTCCAACCCTTCTGCTGCAGCGGTCGGGTGTGCCAACCATCCTGTTGTATTCTTCACTCTCGGGTATCATATTGAAATCACCCATCACCACGGCTTCTTTCGGGATGACCGGAATAGGCTCATCATTACTCCAGTTCAGCTCGGCCACATGCTTGATTTCGACTGGATCGGTAACCCCACTTCCCCCGCCTGTCCAGGAACCGCCGTTTACGCGAGTATTTCGGTAGAATTCCAGCAAACGATCAAGCTGCATCAGGCGCTCGCGGCATGAGACCTGAGTCAGGTGGAGGGAGTAAACCAGTAAAGGTCCCGAAGGCGTATCGACTACGCATTCGATAGCCCCGGTATCCATTGACAAACAATCTGTCGCGCCCAGTTTGGGTAGCATAATGTAGCGCGCCATGCGAATCGGCCATCGCGAAAGTACCATGGGGCCAAACTGACGACGCCGATTAAGTATCGACCCGTCACTTTGCGCTTCACTGGCATCCACATCAAACGCCGGGAAGTAGAGCCAGTAATATTGTCGCAAATGACTGGAAATAATTTCCGGCTGGTCGGTCATACCGCTATGCTTCCAATAACGCTCGACTTCCTGTAGCGCGATGATGTCGGCGTCATTTACCGTATCAGCAATGCGTCCAAGATCAATTTTCTGATCGAGGCCAAGACCAAAACGAATGTTATAACTAACCAGTTTCATCATTTGAACCCTGTTGAGCCGGTAAACCGGCGCCATCACTGGCGGAGAAATTATTCAGGAGATACCGGTTCATTTAGCGCCCGCGGTGGTGAGAATTGCGACCATTTCGGTGTACCCACTTTGCCTGGCGAGGGACAGCGGAGTGCGGCCATAACCATCGCCCAGGTTGACATTGGCGCCCGCGTCAACTAATGATTTTAGCGTTGCAACGTGCCGCTCTCCGCCATCACCGAGCACAATTGATTCGATTAACGCGGTCCAGTTTAAATTGTTGACATGATCAAGCGGCGCTCCCGCACGAATCAGGGTTTGAACAACCTTCACATGCCCGAGATGTGCAGCCGCGATCAACGCGGTGCCATCGTAAAGGCTGGTAGTATTACCGGGGCTAGCACCCAGTTCCAGGGACAGGCGCAAGCCCTCGATATCATTGGCGACCGCCGCTATGGTGACGATATCGTAGCGCTCGTATTCGAGCGCATTGGGGTCGGCACCCGCTTCCACCAGTAGGCGCATGGCCTCATAATTGGCCGTGTAGGTGGCTACATGCAATGCTGTTCTACCGTGATCGTCGCGTTCATCTATTTTTTTGGTAGTAGCAATATGCTGTTTGAGAGCGACGGCGTCACGCTCTACCACGGCTTCGAATAAACCGCTATATTTCAAAACCTCCCATGTATTCGGTGGAGTCTGGGCAAACAGGGCCGATGCGCAAACCAGTAAACCGAGCATGATGGCGATGCGACACGAAGGCCGAATTTGGCTGGAGAAAATCTCCAGATATGATTTTTTATTCATCGTCCTGCTTAAGGAACCTCTGATCAATTCATGAATGAACGCGTTGTGCCCAAAATGACCAATTCCCATGTTGTGAAACTTAGCAATAGCCTTGCTATTACGCAGCACAGCGAAGTGCCAGTGCCGCGGCGACAGGATGTCGCTGAGCGGCTTAGCGTTCCACGCCTTGAACTTGATCATTTTGAATCATACACCGATTC
>JACZQS010000058.1 GCA_022545625.1 Pseudomonadota bacterium | reverse complement strand
ATCGTCACCCAAAAGTCGTCGCCGCGATCGAAAACCAGCTCAGGCATTTAACCCATACCTGTTTCCAGATCGTTCCGTATGAAAGTTATATATCGCTGGCTGAGCGCATCAACGCACTGGCGCCGGGTGAATTTGAAAAGAAGAGCATGTTCTTTTCCAGCGGTGGAGAGGCAATCGAAAACGCGATTAAAATTGCACGCTATTACACGCGCAAGCCTGCGATCATTACGTTTACCAACGGATACCACGGACGCTCCTATATGGGCATGGGGCTCAGTTCGCGGATGACGCCGTTCAAGATAGGATTTCGGCCCTTTCCGACTGAAATTTACCGCGTACCGTTTCCCGATGACTACCATAGGGTGAGTCGTGAGCAGGCGATTAATGCGATTGAAATGCTGCTGAAAACCGATGCCGATCCCGATTCGATCGGTGCAGTAATATTCGAACCCGTGCAGGGGGAGGGTGGTTACAACATCGCCGATGGTGAATTTTTACGCTGGTTGCGGGATTTCTGCGACCGGTACAATATCGTCCTGATCGCCGATGAAATCCAGACAGGCTGCGGGCGCAGCGGCAAGATGTTTGCCTGCGAACACTTTGATGTTGCCCCTGATTTGACCTGTTTCGGTAAGAGCATCGGGGGCGGTCTGCCACTGTCTGGAGTGGTCGGACGCGCCGATATCATCGATTCAGTTCCTCCGGGAGGGCTAGGCGGTACTTTCGGTGGAAATCCTTTGGGTTGTGCTGCAGCGCTGGCAGTACTCGATGTTATAGAGGAGGAAAACCTGCTCGAACGCGGCGCCGAAATTGGCGCCCGCATCGGTGCACGTTTTAGCGCTTTAGCCCGGAACAGCGAGCTACCATGCGTGGGCGACGCTCGAAGTCTTGGTTCGATGAACGCGATTGAGATTGTCAAGAATCGCACTAGCCGGGAACCCGATGGAGAATTAGCGGCTAGCATTATCGCCCACGCGCTCACACAGGGATTACTCCTGATCAGTGCGGGTCCCGCCCGCAATGTTATTCGGGTGCTGGTGCCGCTCACAGCACCTTTCGAACTGATAGACGAAGGCCTGGATATCCTGGAAGCATCGATCAGGCACTGCCTTTAAGTCCTCTTCTAGTTTACAAAGTGCGGGATTGGAAATCTAACGAATAGGATGAAAAGAAGTACAGAGGTTGACGCCCAGAAGAGGGTGAGCAGGAAATAGAAAATGCGTATGCATTTTCCCTGCGAACGCCTGAGAGCTACGCTCGAAGACCGGAATAGTCCTCTTATATCTTACGTAGCGATTAATGTAACGAATATGAATAGGGGAGTAATAAGTACCGGGAGTATGGTGCCCAGAAGAGGACTTGAACCTCCACGACCTTACGGTCACTAGCACCTGAAGCTAGCGCGTCTACCAATTCCGCCATCTGGGCATGGCGCGGAAATATACACTTCTTCGATCGGTTGTCAATCGGGTTATACTGCTCGCAAAGGGCACTAGTGCGTACTAGCGGCTTTCTATATACTCGCGCTCTTTACACGGAAAGTCTATGCCCAAAAAACCTCCTCGACTGTCAGGCGACCCATTCCTAAAGCGAGAAAGTGCCAATTACGAGCACCCTATTGCGAGCCGGGAATACCTGCTAAACCTGATTGAAAAGCACCTGGTACCTGTGTCACAGGAACATATTGCCGACTCATTGAAATATGATGATGAACAGCAAATAGAGGCTTTGCGTCGACGGCTCAATGCGATGGCACGAGATGGCCAGATATTCCGCAATCGTCGTGGCGGATTTTTGAGCTTCGATCACATGGACCTGGAAAAAGGATACGTGCAAACACACCCGGACGGGTTTGGATTTCTAACGCCTGAATCGGGCGGCAAGGATATATTCCTGCCGGAGCGCCAGATGCGCAAATTGATGAATGGTGACAAGGCCGCAGTCAAGATAGCTGCCCATGACCCTCGTCGGGATCGCAAAGAGGGCGCATTAATTGCAGTGCTCGAACGCGCCCACCAGAGTGTTGTGGGACGCTTCCATCGGGAAAGCGGTATCGAATTCATAGTACCCGATGACAAACGACTGACCCGCGATATCCTGGTCAACCGTGATGTTGGGCATGCTGCCAGCCCAGGCGATATTGTCCTGGTTCGAATCAGTGAATATCCGACCCAGCACACGCAACCGATCGGAATTGTCGAATCGGTACTGGGACAGGATAATGCGCCAGGCATGGAAGTCACAATCGCGCTTAATGCCCATGCGATACCGCACCTCTGGAATCAGGAAGTTCTGGCCGAAATCGAAACTCTAAGCGACAGTGTCACCGAGTCGGATAAAAAAAATCGTGAAGACCTGCGCCAGCTAGCATTTGTTACTATCGACGGTGCCGATGCGCGTGACTTTGACGACGCGGTATATTGCAAGCCATCGGCCAGCGGATATCGACTCTATGTGGCAATCGCCGATGTGGCGCACTACGTGAAAATTGATTCGGCGCTCGACGAGGAAGCCTGCATGCGGGGTACCTCGGTTTACTTTCCGGGCGAAGTGGTGCCGATGTTGCCCGAGATATTATCAAATGGCCTGTGCTCGCTAAATCCCGAGCTGGATCGTTTATGCCTGGTCTGTAGCATGGAAGTGGATAGCCAGGGTGTAATTAAACAATACGATTTCTTCGAAGCCGTTATCCACTCGCATGCGCGCCTGACCTACGACGATGTGGCGGCAGCCGTTTTCGAAGCCGGGAAACCAACCAATCCGGCACTAACACCGGTGATCAGGGATCTCGAAAATCTTAAGCTGGTGTATCTGGCGCTAGCCAAAGCGAGAAAAAAGCGCCACGCGATAGAGTTTGAAACTCGTGAAGTGGTATTCAAATATAATCATCAACGCAAGATAGAGTCAATCGAGCCGAGCCAACGCAACGAAGCGCACAAATTGATCGAAGAGTGCATGATCGCGGCGAATACAAGTGCCGCTCGACTGCTCAAGAAACACAAGATTCCCTCGCTGTATCGCATTCACGCTGGAACCAATGCCGACAAGTTGCGTAAGCTGGTTGAATTTTTGTCTGGATTCGGTATATCCCTCCCGGTTGAAAACCCGACTCCGCAGGACTATGCGAACGTCATAGAGCAAATCAGGAAGATGCCCGAATTTGCAATGATACAGACGGTGATTCTGCGTTCGCTCTTGCAGGCCAGTTACAGCCCCGATACCAAGACCGGCCATTTTGGCCTGGCATTAAAAGACTACGCCCATTTCACCTCGCCGATCCGACGCTACCCTGATTTACTGGTCCATCGCGGCATCAAGCACTGGATTAAACACCGCAATCCAGATAGCTTTCACTACGATCTGGCGCGTATGACCAGCCTCGGCGAGAGTTGTTCGCGTTTCGAGCGACGTGCGGACGACGCTTCACGCGATGCGGCTGACTGGTTGAAGTGCGAGTACCTGCAAAAGCATATCGGCCAGCAGTTCCATGGGATTGTCACCAGTGTCACCAGTTTCGGTCTCTTTGTACAGCTCGAAGACCTGCTCATCGATGGCCTGGTCCATGTCACTGCTCTGAAACGCGACTATTATCATTTTGACCCGGTACGACACCAGTTGGTAGGGGAAATGACCCATCGGAGCTATCAACTGGGTGATCGATTACTGGTCGAAGTTTCCCGGGTTGATCTGGAAGAGCGCAAGATCGACTTCGACCTGGTGGCAAGTCTGGGCGGGTCTGATAATAAACCTAAAAGATCGAAAAAGGCTAAGCGGGTTAAAGCAGAAAAATCCAGAAAATCCGGGGCGCGCCCAGGCAAACGCAAAAAAACCTCAAAATATAAATCTCGATGAGCCATTCTTATATCTACGGCTTTCATGCAATCAGCAAGATGTTGCAACATTCGCCCGCATCCTGCGTTGAACTGCTTTGTACCGAAGCTAAAAACCCTCGGCTACGCTCTTTGATTGGGGCCGCCCGCCAGTCAAGGTTACCGATCCGCTTCGAGTCGCGTGAATCGCTCACCGACCTGAGTGGCAATGCGAAGCACCAGGGCTGTGTACTGCGGATTGACGATTCATCCCCCAGTGCCCTCACGCTGGAACAGCTACTGCAGCAAAACCACCCACGCTCACTTTACCTGGTGCTGGATGGAGTACAGGATCCACACAACCTGGGAGCCTGCCTGCGTACTGCCGATGCAACCGGGGTAGACGCGGTAATAATCCCCAAAGATCGAGCGGTCGGTTTGACCGCCGCTGCCAGGAAGGTCGCAGCGGGTGGCGCGGAATCGGTACCCCTGCTCGAAGTGACCAATATAGTGCGTTGTCTAAAAGACATGAAGAAGGCCGGTGTCTGGATTTATGGAACCAGTGGCGAGGCGATGAACGCGATATACGAATATGATTATGACTCACCTGTTGCGCTGGTGATGGGTGCTGAAGGCGACGGCCTGCGACGCCTGACGGCTGAGCAATGCGATCATTTGATCAAATTACCGATGCTGGGGGTGGTCGAGAGCCTCAATGTATCGGTCGCCGCCGGGGTTTGTCTGTATGAGATAATACGCTCTAGAATGGCCCAAGAATGACTTGCAGACAGCGCATGGCTCGGGTAGAATCCGCGGCTTTCCGACAGCGCTGGCGTTTGCCGAAAATTCGATCCGAAAAGCGCTGTACTCCTTGCTCCACAGGCATTGATTCTGGGGGCTTATTATCCCAAAGGGAGAAAGTATGAAGCATTACGAAATTGTGTTTCTGGTCCACCCTGACCAGAGTGAGCAGGTGCCCGCGATGATCGAGCGTTATCGCAGCATGATTACCAGTTCCGGCGGAGCGATACATCGCGAGGAAGACTGGGGTCGGCGTCAGCTCGAATTCCCTATCAAGAAGATTCACAAGGCGCACTATGTGCTGATGAACATCGAATGTTCGCAGGAAGTGCTGAACGAACTCGAAAGTGCATTTCGCTTCAACGATGCGGTACTGCGTCATTTAACCCTGAGTTGTAAAGCAGCGATCACCGAGAAGTCAGCAATGATGGTCGAGGTTGAACGCGAGGAATCCGCCAAGACTACCGATCACAAACCTGCACCGAAGGTTGATGATGAATCAAACAAGGATGCCGAGATCAGGGCCGATGCGGGGGAAGGCGATAAAGCGGAACCCATAACCGATGCAGGGGAAGTCGTTGAAGCCGAACCTACGACCGATGCAGGGGAAAGCGATACAGTCGAAACCATAACCGACGCGGAAGAAGGCGAAGCAGCCAAAACCAAAACCGTCGAAGAAGGAGTAGAATAACCATGTCTCGTTATTTCCGTCGCAAACGATTTTGTAAATTTACCGCCGAAGGCACAGACCTGATCGATTATAAAGATCTGGAAACCTTGAGAGAGTATATTACCGAGACCGGTAAGATTGTCCCAAGTCGTGTGACCGGTACCAAGGCCAGGTATCAGCGTCAACTGGCAACAGCGATCAAACGCGCACGTTTTCTTTCGTTGTTACCTTACACTGATCAGCACAAACTCAGTTAAATTGAGAGAGCTGTCAAGATGTTGGCACTCGCAAAATATTCACTAAAAGGACCCTACCAGGCGGCCTCAGTCGTTGGCATGCTGGCAATAGCAGCAGTATTCCTGCCGTTGCTGGCTGGGCAGTCCTTCATCATTGCGATCGCTACCACGGTATTGATCGTGATGGCCAGTGCCCTGGTCGGGTTGATTATCCTGACCCAGGGAACAGTATCGGGACTGAAGTCAATTGTTGTGTCGATTTTGGGTATTACACTGGTAACCACGCTGGTGCTGAAAACGCCGACACTGGGTATATCGATCGGAGTTATGCAGTGGTTGCCAGTAGTAATACTGGCGCAAACACTGAAGAGCACCAAGTCGCTGACCCTGATGATCCTGGCGGGCCTGGTTCTGGCGATAGTTGCGATTGCGATACAGTTTTTAATCTGGCCTGATCTTGAGTCCAGATTATTACCGATATTCCATCAGTCGTTTGCAGGACTGTATGATAATCCGGCGTTAAGCCGTGAAACGGTGGAGGAATATATTCAGCTTCTGGTCCACTGGATGGTTTTACTGCTGGTGCCTACCCTGTATCTGCTGTTTACCGGGGTACTGCTATTGTCGCGATCGATGCAGGCCAGGTTAGCCAAATCGGATGGATATAAAAAAGAGTTTCACGCCATCGCATTAGGGAAACCAGCCGCTCTAGCGGGCCTGGCAATATTGATACTGGGCAGCTGGTTAAACCAGGACTGGATCACCAGCATGGCAATGGCGGTGATGGCTGCGTTTTTGTACCAGGGAATTGCAATAGTTCACAGCAAGTTAGCCGCGAGCAAGCACAGGACCTTAATCATAGGGATATATTATGCATTGCTAGTAGTATTCCCGCAGGTCGTAGCAGTCAGCTCGGTCACCGGGATGATAGATAACTGGATGGTATTTCGTAAAATTAGAAATATCGAGTCAAACTAACTGGATATTGGAAAGAGGAAACCCGATGGAAGTTATTCTTTTGGAGAACATTGAAAACCTGGGAACCCTGGGCGATAAAGTATCGGTGAAATCAGGATTTGCGCGCAATTATTTAGTGCCGCATGGTAAGGCAAAGATAGCAACCGCGGCCAATTTGGCCGAATTCGAGGCCCGTCGTGCTGAGCTCGAAAAGGCCGTGGCAGATGCATTGGGCGAGGCGCAGACCAGGCAACAGGCCATTGAAGCGCTGGGTACACTCGAGATAGCAGCAAAGGTCGGATCCGAGGGTAAGTTATTTGGCTCGATCGGCACTGCAGATATTGCTGAAGCAATCGCAGCAGCCGGCGTGGTAGTTGAAAAACGTGAAATTCGCCTGCCCGATGGCGCTATCCGTACCACTGGCGAACATGTAATTGATATTCATGTTCATGCTGACGTGGATTCTTCGGTTACTATTTCTATTGTTGGGGAAGAATAACCCTGCACGCCGTGTCTATCGGTTGACAAAGTAATCAAAGCACAGGGGGCTGTAAATTCTGGCAGTCCCTATCCTGCGCAGGGTATTTGCTGCAAGGAGTTCCACACTCAAAACATAAAGGTCGAGTCATAGCCGCTGGAATCGATATTCCTGTGACAGCGGATTAAATTTACTGTCGAATGGTTTGGCAAGAAAAGTAATCCAGGACCGGCACGATCGTTCAAATATTATTATTGATCGATGATTCGCTAGGAACCGGTTTTACCGCTACTTCAGAATTTGATTCATGTTTCCCTGCTAAACCATTGACCTTCAATCGAAACCGGTTTTTTATCGGTTTACTTTATATATTAGGGATTCAAAATTGAATATCAAAATGCAATTGTTTGATGATTTATTGAAGCCATCAGATTATTATTGGCACTCCATGATCGTAAAATCCCTCAACCTGCATGTCTGAAATTACCACCCGAGTGGCCGAGCTCAGCCAGCAAGTTGAAGACCTGAAAGTACCGCCGCATTCGCTCGAAGCGGAGCAGTCGGTGATCGGTGGCTTAATGCTGGTCAACCGTGCCTGGGATGACGTTGCCGACATTATCAACGAGCAGGATTTCTATCGACACGATCATGCCCTGATTTTACGTTCCATCAACGCGCTCTCCGAAGCGGGTCAACCCTACGATTTGGTCACAGTTTCCGAATGGCTCGGGGCCAGGGGTGAACTCGACTCTATCGGCGGTCTGGCTTACCTGAGCATACTCGCCAACGACACCCCTACCGCAGTCAATATCAAGGCCTACGCCAATATTGTTCGCGAATATTCGATACTGAGGAGCCTGATCCAGGTCGGCAACGAGATTTCGGCGAGTGCCTATAATTCTGACGGAAAACCCAGCAAGCAACTGGTCGATGAGGCCGAGCGCAAGGTATTCCAGATCGCCGATCAGCGCGCCGGTAATCGCCAGGGATTCGAGGCAATCAATGATTTACTCGGGCGCGCGGTAAAACGCGTCGAGGAAATGTACCGCAGTGACACAACTCTGACTGGAATAGCGACCGGTTTCAGCGATTTTGACGCGAAGACCTCGGGTCTACAGAAATCTGATTTGATCATTATCGCCGGGCGCCCGTCGATGGGAAAAACCAGCTTCGCGATGAACCTGGCCGAAAACGCGGCCCTGCACAATGATCATTCGGTTGCCGTGTTCAGTATGGAAATGCCCGGTGAGCAACTGGCCTTGCGCATGATGTCGTCATTGGGGCGCATAGACTCGCATAGTTTACGTACCGGAAAACTGGATGACCAGGACTGGCCCAGACTTATATCCTCGGTCAGTATGCTGTCGAAGGCCAAGTTGTTTATTGACGATACCGCGGCCCTGACACCCACCGAATTGCGGGCCAGAACACGGCGTCTAAAACGCGAACACGGGCTAGACCTGGTGATCGTCGACTACCTGCAATTGATGCAGGTCGGTGGAAGCACTGAAAACCGCGCGACCGAGATTTCCGAAATCTCACGTTCGTTGAAAGCGTTGGCTAAAGAACTGGAAGTGCCAATCGTCGCCCTGTCACAACTGAATCGGAGTGTCGAACAGCGGCCCGATAAACGCCCGGTAATGTCTGATTTGCGCGAATCCGGCAGTATCGAGCAGGACGCCGACGTCGTACTGTTCATCTATCGCGACGAAGTTTATAACGATGAAAGCGCCGACAAGGGCATCGCTGAAATTATTATACGCAAGCAACGCAATGGTCCCATTGGTACGGTACGACTTTCGTTCCTGGGTCAGTACACCCGCTTTGAGAATCTTGCACACGACGATTACGGGGGACGGTTTGAATAGCCATGGGCTTAATCGTCACGCATGGGTCAGCATTGATCTCGAAGCCATACGCCACAATTACCGCCTGCTGAAAAAAATATCGGGTGGCAATCGCCTGATAGCGGTGGTCAAAGCTGATGCCTACGGCCACGGGGCCACCGAGGTCACCAAAGCACTCCCCGGTGCCGATGCTTTCGCAGTTGCTGCAGTGGGGGAGGCGGTGGCGCTAAGGAAAGCCGGAATTGAGCAGAAAATTATTGTCCTGGGAGGGTACATTCGTGCCCGGGGGTTACAAACCTGCGTCGAATATCAACTCGACCCGGTGATCCATCAACAAACCCACCTCGACCAACTTATCGAACATGCCGATCTCGATGGCCTACAGGTCTGGGTAAAGATAGACACTGGCATGGGAAGACTGGGCTATGCGCCTGCGGCTGTACCGGGTGTACTCGAACAACTTGGACGAGTATCGACGCTAGGGCAGGTTCGGATGATGACCCACCTGGCCTGTGCAGACGACGTCGAAAACTCGCTGACCAAACGCCAGATTGAAAGGGTAGACAATCTAAAGCTGGATGACTACGAGTGGGGCATCGCCAATTCATCGGGGATTCTCGGCTGGCCAATTTCACACCGGACCTGGGTCCGCGCCGGCATTGCCCTGTATGGCGCTAACCCAATGTCCAACAGGAACCAGTCCAGGGTCGATTTAAAACCGGCGATGCAAATGACAGCCTCGATACTCGCGGTTAACGATCACAGCAAAGGTGATTCAATCGGATACAGTGGTACCTATGCCTGCAGCAAGGACATGAAGATCGCGGTGGTTGCGGCCGGATATGCCGATGGATACCCACGCCATAAGATAGATACGGCGCGGGTTACAATCCACGGTCAACCGTGTGACATTGTCGGAAGTATCTCGATGGATATGATAACCGTCGATGTCAGCCATCTTGAAGCTGTCAATATTGGCGATGAGGCGATCCTGTTTGGTAGCTCTCCCGAAGCCAAC
>JACZQS010000333.1 GCA_022545625.1 Pseudomonadota bacterium | reverse complement strand
TTTTCCATGTCGCAATACAGTCAGGCGATCGAACGCAAGCTGCATACCGGTCATTAATGCATGACAATCATTTTCTCAGGTGAAACCTTATGAATGAAACCGTAATCGACGAGCAGAGTAAATTTGAAGTCTCTGAAGAAGTCATTATTAAAATTGATGCCATGCACAAATGGTATGGTGATTTTCATGTACTCAAAAATATCAATCTAACGGTCCAACGTGGAGAGCGGATCGTAATTTGCGGCCCGTCTGGATCAGGCAAATCGACCTTGATACGCTGCGTTAACCGGCTCGAAGAGCACCAGCAGGGTGATATTATTGTTGACGGTATCGAGCTAACCAGCGATCTCAAGCACATTGAGGCGACGCGACGTGAAGTAGGCATGCTGTTTCAGCATTTCAATTTGTTCCCCCACCTGACCGTCCTGGAAAATTGCACACTTGCCCCAATCTGGGTGCGCCAGATGTCGAAGGGCGATGCAGAAGATATCGCGATGAAATTTCTCGAGCGAGTCAAGATCCCCGAGCAGGCGATGAAATTTCCGGGCCAGCTATCGGGAGGGCAGCAACAACGTGTGGCGATAGCGCGCTGCCTGTGTATGAGCCCTAAAGTCATGTTATTCGACGAACCGACCTCGGCGCTAGACCCGGAAATGATTTCAGAAGTACTCGATGTCATGGTTGAACTCGCGGAAGAAGGCATGACCATGCTTTGTGTGACCCACGAAATGGGCTTCGCCAAGAAGGTCGCAAATCGAGTCATTTTCATGGATGTCGGGGAAATTATCGAAGAGAACGAACCGATGGAGTTTTTTAATAATCCACAGAGTGAACGCACAAAATTATTCCTCAGCCAGATAATCCAGCACTAGAGTTTTAAAGTTTAATCTAGATCACCCTGTAGGTTATTACACTCTGGATAATCAACAATATACTTTTCAGCGAGGGTTCCCCTTACCTTCGCGTGCTCTGCGCCTTTGCGAGACCCGGGGCTTCTTGCCTTTTTTCTGTTAATCTTCGATCCTTTCACCGAAACTGTGGACTAGCAGGATCGGAAGCCGGAGAAATGGTCAAAAAAATTTAATCAAGCGGTTCCCAGGATAGCGACAGTCACGCACTAAAGGCCGCAAAAGCCAGCAAATAAGCGGTTGACAACTGGCAGCTTCGTCCCTAAAATTCCGCCCCCTGACAGCAGGCTATACATTGATATGTATGGCCTGCTGCCTGTTGAGAGTTACCAAATAAACAGTCTGCTCGCAGGAGAGTCGAATCGATGGCAACAGTTAACCAGCTGGTACGTAAACCACGTCAATCCAGACGTTCAAAGAGTAACGTACCTGCACTCGAGGCATCCCCGCAAAAGCGTGGTGTGTGCACCCGGGTCTATACAACCACACCCAAGAAGCCAAATTCTGCATTGCGGAAAGTGGCGCGTGTGCGTTTAACCACTGGTTATGAAGTGGCGTCCTATATCGGTGGTGAAGGACACAATTTACAGGAACACTCGGTAGTCCTGGTCCGCGGCGGTCGTGTCAAGGATCTGCCCGGTGTACGTTATCACGTTGTTCGTGGCAGCCTCGATACCCAGGGTGTGCCGTCACGCCGTCAGGGTCGGTCAAAATACGGCGCCAAGCGCCCCAAGTCATAAGTTAAAAAGTAACAGGTACTGGATAAATGCCAAGACGTAGAGAAGTTCCCAAAAGAGTGATTCTGCCGGATCCCAAATTTCACGATCTGCAGATAGCCAAGTTTATCAACATGATCATGCGCAAAGGCAAGAAATCTGTCGCGGAGCGAATCATGTACTACGCGCTCGACAATATCAGCCAGAAAAGCAGCTTGGAATCAGTTGAGCTAATGGAAAAGGCGCTCGAAAACGTACGCCCGACGGTCGAGGTTAAGTCCCGTCGTGTTGGCGGAGCGACCTACCAGGTTCCAGTAGAAGTGCGCGCATCGCGTCGCAATACCCTGGCGATGCGCTGGTTAATCGATGCGGCACAAAAGCGTGGCGAGAAAACCATGGCGCAAAAGCTGGCTGGTGAGTTGCTCGACGCCTCGGAAAGTAAGGGATCGGCTGTGAAAAGACGTGAGGATACGCACCGCATGGCCGAAGCGAATAAAGCGTTCGCGCATTTTCGCTGGTAAACATTAATAAAAGAATGAAGGCAGGACGGTGGCTCGTACGACCCCGATTACCCAGTATCGTAATATCGGCATCATGGCCCATATCGATGCAGGCAAGACCACGACAACGGAACGGATTCTGTATTACACCGGTGTTTCGCACAAGATAGGCGAAGTACACGACGGCGCAGCCGTGATGGACTGGATGGAGCAGGAACAGGAGCGAGGAATTACGATTACCTCGGCTGCGACGACCTGCTTCTGGAAAGGCATGAACGAGCAGTTTGCCCAGCACCGTATCAATATTATTGATACGCCGGGGCACGTCGATTTTACCATCGAGGTAGAGCGCTCGTTGCGGGTACTCGACGGCGCCTGTGCAGTGTTTTGCGCGGTGGGTGGGGTCGAGCCGCAGTCTGAAACAGTATGGCGTCAGGCGAATAGATATAGCGTGCCGCGCATTGCATTTGTTAACAAGATGGATCGATCGGGCGCAGATTTCCTGGGCGTGGTCGAGCAGATTAAAACGCGCCTTGGCAGTGACCCGATACCGATGCAGTTAAACCTGGGTAGCGAAGACCAGTTTAAAGGTGTGGTCGACCTGGTTCGGATGAAGGCTGTCATTTGGGATGAGGCCGACATGGGTACCACATATGTTGAGCAGGAGATTCCGGCCGATCTGTTTTCACGTTGCGAGCTGTGG
>JACZQS010000332.1 GCA_022545625.1 Pseudomonadota bacterium | reverse complement strand
ACTGCGAGGCTCAAGCACCGCACCCGATAGAATATGCGCCCCAACTTCGGAGCCTTTTTCAACAATACAAATCGTCAGCTCGCGTTCCTGTTGCTGCGCGAGTTGCGCAAGCCGGATACCCGCGCTCAGTCCAGAGGGGCCAGCACCTACGATGACCACATCAAAATTCATTGCCTCTCTTTCCACAGAATTCCCCGGTGATAAAAAACGATAACCCCGTTACGGATTTGTCAGTTTCAGTTTAATCATGCTTTCTTAGTCCTTACGCCGAAATGTTATCACTAACACGTCTCGATAGGCCTCCTCATCTGGATCGAGCTGGGTGATCGGTGTTACGCCGTGATAAACCTTTTTATCGTTGACGATAGCCATGTCAAATGTATTCAACAGGGTAAATTCACCGAGCAACTGGTTATCCTGGTTAAAAATTGTAGTGGCACCACTTTCGATATTAACCCGCTTGATCATCACCACGATGACAAAATCAACGCCATCGCGATGAACACCTTCGGGCGTCGGATTGCCTTTTTGACCGTCGCGCGCTTCGATCCGAAACTGGTGCAATTCGATATGCCAGGAGTGATTGCCCGAAATCCGACTGAACAAACGATTGCCGAAGTCGAGCAGGGCACTCAAGGTTCGGCTATTCAGCAAATCGACCAGTATCGGTGCAAAGTAACGCGCAATACCACCATTCATCGAATTGTAATCGAGGGTCTGGTAATGGGGTTGATAGGGCATCAATACCGGTGCGCCGATCGAACCATGGGTGGCAAAAATTGCGTGGCGGCGTTTTCGATAACGCCCCCCGTCGGCCATGTATTGATCTTCTTCGAGGCTGTTCCAGCTGTCGAGAAACAACTGGTCGTTGCCGATTCGGGTGCCGGCAATGCTCGACAACAAATCGATAACCCGTGTCGACTTCAAGTAGATAAAATCCTTTGCGCCGAGAGTATCCTGAATCTCGGTGAAGATTAGCGCCGGGTCAAAATGGCTATCGATTAAGGCAGCAGTTTTCACATTATTTACACAAAGATTCAGGCCTGCACTTTACCGCAAAAAGCTGCAGAACAGACCATTTTAAGCCATGGCTTTCGACCGGGATTTACTTGTCTCAACCTGGGCGGTTAAATTTCCCAGAGCGACATCGATCGATGCGACGATTTCATCGAGTTCGTCCTTGCTACAGATCAGAGCCGGGCTCAAACACAGGGTATTATTAAACTCGGGTACGCTACGATTGGTGCGTCCGATCATGACACCCTGTTTCAGGCAATCGGCAACCACCGCTGCTGCTACCGATTCGTCAACCGGCTCCCGCGTGGTCGGGTCTTTTACCAGTTCGGCACCTACAAACAGCCCCTTGCCACGGACATCTCCAATAATCGGATGCTTTTGCTGCAACTCGCGCAACTGGTCCATCAGGTAATCACCCATCTTGTTAACGTTATCGAGTATATTTTCATCTTCGATAATACGCATATTTTCCAGTGCGGCCGCTGGTCCGGCTGCGCAGCCGCCAAAGGTACTGATGTCGCGGAAGTAGTGCATCGTGTCGCCCGGTTCGGCAAGAAACTCTTCGAACAGGTCCTCGGTGGTCACGGTCACGGAAATGGCCGCGTAGCCACTGGCCACGCCTTTCGCCATCGTGACGATATCGGGCTTAACGCCAAAATGCTGGTAACCAAACCATTTCCCGGTCCGCCCCATACCGCAGACTACTTCGTCGAGATGCAGTAGCACACCGTATTTTTTGCAAATTTCCTGGATGGTTTCGAAGTAACCTTCGGGGGGTACAATCACACCACCGCCGGCAGTTACCGGTTCCAGGCAGACCGAACCAATCGTATCCGGGTCCTCGCGCAATATAATTTTTTCGAGTTCACGCGCCGATTGAACACCGAAATCAGGGTCGTCGCCATTCGCAGAGCGGTAAGCCAGGCAGTGTGGCATTTCGATAAATCCGGGTGTAAATGGCCCATACTGATCTTTGCGTTGCGACTGACCACAGGATGAGAGAGCGGTTATCGTGGTCCCGTGATAGTCACGATCACGATAAATAATCCTGTGTTTTTTGCCATCGTTTTTTAGCGCCGCAAGCTGGCGTACCAGCTTATAGCCTTTTTCATTGGCTTCTGAACCCGAGTTCGAATAGTAGACCCGGTTCATTCCCGGCATTATTTCGATCAGTTTACTGGCAAACTTTGCGCCAGGAATATTACCGGCAGAATTGGAGAAATAACACATCTTAACCAGTTGATCGCGTACCGCGTCGGCAATACTCTCACGACCATAACCGACGTTCACAGTCCACACACCGCCCGAAACCGCGTCCAGGTACTCACGCCCGTTGATGTCTTTAACCCGCATACCCTTGCCTTCGACTATCACCATTGGTCCGGTCGATAACCAGGGCTTATGCTGAACTAAATGGTGCCAGACGTGACTTTTGTCGTTGTTGGCTATCTCGTTTAAATCATTCGGTTTCATTACTCTCTCCGCGGCTTTACATGACTTCCGGGTATACCCCGGGGTTAAATGCCATGCAATATCAATATTCTATTCGCTCTAGTTTGAGCGAAAGGTCTTCCAGGTTAAAGCTAATTTTATTTTATCACGATACAATAGGGCCAGAAGGTACCTATTAATGATACCAAATTGATTATACCTGTCCCTGATCATGACCAGTATTAGAGCAAAATCAAGGCACATCCGGCAAGACCATATGATGTGGAACCGCCTGTTCAAACTATCACGCGAACGTAAGGTCAGCTACCAGCGCCAATTACGCGAAGTGATCGTGTCGGCGATCCTCGACGATAGGTTGCCGCTGGACATACCCT
>JACZQS010000331.1 GCA_022545625.1 Pseudomonadota bacterium | reverse complement strand
TAAGTGTCTCAGTTGGGTCGTTCTCAGACGCTCATTGCAAAACCCTGGGCGTCCGCTTAGTGCCGAAAGCGGTACTAACATTTGAATTCTCGAACATCGGCTATCGGGAAAGCATACGTTCAGAATTTGCGGTTTAACTACCGCTAAGTGCCCAACGGAGACATAAAAAAAAGGGGTCGGTGACAAACGAGAATGATTATCAGTTGTCACCGACCCCTTTAATTCCGACTCCTTATAATTGGCGCTTTAATTTGGCGTCGACTCTATTGTTGAATCAGCGGTTTTTAAATGTCAATAAACTACATTAAGTTAAACTCTTAAGATAATGATTTCAAAGAATAATATGCAATATTATTATGGTAATTTAGTGTTAACTACGGTAAAGTAGTGCGTTAATATAGTAATCCGCAAGTAGGCCGCTATTCAGGCACTAAGCTAGCCAGTATAGGAAGGGTAAATTGCAGGCTTACATACCCAATAGGCTACGGCCTAAGGGCGGTGGGGTTGCCCTGTTAAACCAACTCCGCCAATGGTTTTTACTTTTCGGGAAATGCAGGAGCTCATATACAAGATGAAGCCACCAGAACCCCCACGAGATAGATATTGGGCCGCACAAGTTTTCGGCATCCCAGGTTGCAAAAAGATAGACAAGGAAACTCTGTCAAAGCTTTTTAAAGGGTTATCTATGCAATACCACCCAGACCGGGGCGGCAGTACGGAGCAGCAAGCCGACCTCAGCCAAGCCAGAATGATACTGCTAAATCCCTAGCCGTTCTGCTTTTCCCGGCACTACCAGTCTGTAAACTACACTACCCGTAAAAAAGGGGTCGGCGACAACTGATAATTATTCTCGTTTGGCACCGACCCCTTTAATTTTGAACGTCCGGTAACGGGAAAGCTGACCTTCAAATTTCACTGCTCGAGGGCTGAAAATGCCCACAGGAGACTCTCAGAATTAATTACTATGAGGCGGCTAACGACCCAAAGAAGAAACTACTCGATAATATGACTTGTTATATTTAACTCAGGTGTAGGCCCTTTTCAGCCAGCCAGTCCTTATTGAATAGGCTCGATCGATACTTGCCACCGCCATCACAAAGCATGGTCACAATTGTGTGTCCGGGACCGAGTTTCCTGGCTACTTCGACTGCTCCGCAAACATTGATACCCGTGCTCGAACCAAGCAACCAACCTTCTTCGCGTAGCAATTGATAGACCATGGTGACCATGTCCTGATCGGTCACCTGTAGTGCCCAGTCAATCTTGGCGCCGGCGAGGTTATCGGTGATGCGGCTATTGCCTATCCCCTCCGTTATCGATGTGCCTTTACTCATGACTACCTCACCCGTGGTTATGAAACTGTAGAGTGCGCTGCCGATACAGTCGAGCAGCACGAGCTGGATGTCTTGCCTTTGTTGCTTGAGGTACCTGGACACCCCAGCGATTGTTCCGCCGGTACCAACAGAGCATACAAAAGCGTCCACCGATCCTTCGGTCTGTCGCCAGATCTCGGGTCCGGTCGACTCGTAGTGGGCGAGCCGATTGGCGGTGTTATCAAACTGGTTTAACCACACTGCGCCCTCGAGCGATTGTGCGTAGCGGCCTGCCTGTTTCTGGTAGTTCATCTCGTTCGTGTATGGCACCGTGGGCACGACACGTACTTCAGCTCCTAGCGTCTCGAGGATTTCAATCTTTTCTCGCGATTGGTTGTCCGGCATGTAGATAACGCAGGAGTAACCTCGTGCATTGCAGATATGCGCAATGCCTATTCCAGTGTTCCCTGCCGTACCTTCGACAACCGTGTTTCCAGGCCGTAGCAGGCCACTATTCTCGGCTTCGCGGATCATCCACCATGCGGCTCGGTCCTTGATTGAACCACCAGGGTTCAAGAACTCTGCCTTGCCGAGAATTTCACAACCCGTCGCCTCTGACACCGCCCTCATACGGATGAGTGGCGTATTGCCTATGGTTTCGATAAAGCCGTCACGAGTGTCCATTGGTCCTTCCTTCCGGTCACGATATAAGAAGCATAAGCATTTTTGTATTAAACGAATAGCTGTACGGTTTTTTCTTCCGATCTAAATTAAAGGGATTCATTGTCCAATATCAATGACCGCAATGTGCTGCCACCTCAAGCAGTCGCCGAATGGCCCAGTTACCGCGGGGATGTAAGAGCTGTATTAGTTCAGATATCATCGCATACTTCACTCGAAAAAGTGGGGGTTAGCGACCCGATCGGGATATAAACCCGGTTATTTCTTTTACTGGGGGCTATTGTTCATTATTATTAGCGCAATTACTTCTTTAGTTGCAATTGCATGCCCCAGGTAAACCGCCATATCACTCAACCAGTGTCGATTGGAAATGTAGCGCTCGGAGGCGGTGCGGCGATCGTAGTGCAATCGATGACGAATACCGATACTGCCGACATAGGCGCCACCGTAAACCAGATCAAATTATTATCTGATGCCGGTTCCGAGCTTGTGCGAGTGACGGTCAATAACCAGGAATCAGCCAGGGCGATCCCCCGTATTGTCGAACGATTAGCAGCCGACGATTACGATGTTCCGGTAATAGGCGATTTCCATTTCAATGGCCATAAATTACTCAGGCAACACGATGCCTGTGCCAAATCACTGGCCAAGTACCGGATCAATCCGGGCAATGTGGGCCGGGGTAAGAAACGAGACAGCCAGTTTAGTGAAATGATCGAAATCGCCTGCAAATATAACAAGCCGATTCGCATCGGGGTCAACTGGGGAAGCCTGGACCAGCAATTATTAGCCAATCTTCTCACTCAAAACGCTAACCTCGCCGACCCTCTTGGGCTACCCGAAATCACCCGCCAGG
>JACZQS010000057.1 GCA_022545625.1 Pseudomonadota bacterium | reverse complement strand
GGTATGCCTGCCTTAACCCCAGAAATTCCAGGTAATCACTCTGCAAAAAAGCGGCGTAGAGAAAAGCAATTGAACCTAAATGCAGGAATATGATGATCTGCCATAACCAGTCTGGATAAGCGACCAGCCAGACGTCGTACTCGATGTTCCGAGCCCAATGCAACGCCGAGACACCATAGTAGAGCGCCCAGTAGCTGAGGCCGCAATAAACCAGGCGCCAGAAATGATCGACGAAAAACGAACCTGTCCAGCGGGCCAGCGCGTTCTTGAACGGTTCTTGAGCGCCAACCGAATGCAGCAGCCCGAATACCGCAAATGCGATTATCGATGCTGCGTACCCGCCAAATATGGATGTACCCACCGTCGGCGACCATTAGAGAGGCGCTTACTGATTCTCGTAGGCTAGGATAGCGGCCTTCAGGTCATCGAATTCTTCGCAGCCGAAAAAGCAGATATCGTCGAGTTTATTTAGACGTTCCCTGGCTTTTTCGGGTTCGCCGGTTTGCAGGTAAAGCTCGCCGAGATATTCATTGGCGCCGCGATGCTTCGGGTCTATTGCCAATGCCTTCTGATATGCGCTTAAAGCCTGGTCAAAATTCTTCAGTTTTCGGTTGCTGAGGCCGAGGTAGTTCCAGGCGTCGGCATTCGTGGGTTTGGTCGCAACCACCTTGTTAAACAGTTTTATCGCTTTTTTGTAATCGGCACTCTTTACTGCTTTTACACCCTGCTCGTAATAGCCGTCCTTGGGCTTGGTTGACGAGCTGGAACCGCCCGCGGCCATAGCCACGGATACCACGACGAAGCTTATTACGACAGCCATCAGATATTTAATCAACATCGTTTCTTTCTCCTGGGTTCCCGGTTGTGAAAGGTACCCCATTAACTGACACGGTTAATTATGCCACGACTGTGATTCAACCGTCCAACCTGGTCTAACCGCACGACGTCGATGGAAAACCCAAACTACTTCAATTTTAAATGATAAAGCCTATACTGGAGGCCAGGCCATAATAAGGCATCCAATGCAAAAACTGAGATTCATACGTTGGCATGAAAAGCAGCTGTATTACAGTTTCGCCTGGCTAATTAGTTGTCTTCTGTGTGGTTTTTTATTTGTCACCATTATCGAATTCGTCGGTCTGAATACGTCGGGAACAATATTAATCATTACCCTGATTGTGCTCTATGTGATCGGCCTCGGCACTATTGAGCTATTTCGCCGGTTCTGGTTGCGATTTTCTTACGCCCAAAACTGCGCGAGTGCGGCAACCTGTAAAAATTGCGGTAACTACGGTTTGTTTAACGTCATTATCGAAACCAGGCCGATCTATGCTCGATGTAATAAATGTGATCACCAATGGGTAATTTAGTAAGGTAATTACATGGCTAGCAAAAATACCTGCGTTTATCTAGGACAGCCCCTGGCTGATTATGGCTTTGGCGACGGCCATCCTTTTGGGCCGGAACGCCACCATGTATTTCAGAGCGAATTAATTCGACGGGGACTGGATAAACCCCTGGATATACAGGCTCCCGTCAGGGCCACACCCGATCTGATTGAACTGTTCCACACCAGTGATTATATTGAAAAAGTACGTGATTATTCAAAGTTTGGAAACGGCTATCTCGATGCCGGCGATACGCCTTCATTTATCGGCATGTACGAGGCCGCCAGTAACGTTGCCGGTACGGTTACCGATGCGATAGATCGCCTCATGGCAAAGCAGTATCGTCGCGCGTTTTCCCCAATTGCGGGCCTGCACCATGCCCGACGCCATGTTGCCGCTGGATTTTGTGTATTCAACGACTGCGGCATTGCCATCGAATACTTGCGCCAGCAGTATGGCATTAAGCGCGTCGCCTATATAGACATCGATGCTCACCATGGCGACGGTGTATTTTACAGTTTTGAAGATGATCCTGATTTGCTGTTTGCCGATATTCACCAGGACGGTCGCACCCTGTACCCGGGCACCGGTGCCGAAGACGAAACAGGCAAGGGTGAAGCAATTGGTACCAAGTTAAATATTCCGGTCCCACCCTATGCTGACGATTCGGTTTTTCAGTCAGTTTGGCCACAGGTAGAAACTTATTTACAGAAATACGAACCTGAATTTATCTTACTGCAATGTGGTGCGGATAGTATCGAGGGCGATCCAATTACCAATATGGCTTTTAGTCCCGCCTCGCACGCCTATGCGACTACACGCCTTTGCGCGTTGGCTGATCAATATTGCGATGGAAAAATACTGGCGATGGGCGGCGGCGGCTATAACCACGACAATATTGCCCGTGCCTGGACGGCTGTTGTCGACGCGATGGTGAAGGCCGATTAACATATCTTGTTCACTGCACCGGGTAGCTGGTTTATTCCCACCGCACATGGTTCCGGTCATCGATTGCAGACTGCAGTAATTCGATTAATGGCTGGGCACGGGTATTTAAACTAACCGCTGGTTGATCAGCCTCAGCCTCAGTATCAATCGCAAGATCCGCCGTATCTTCAAGGCCCCGCTGTAAATTGCTTAGCGCATGCGATACATCTTCTGCAGTTATTGCTCCCGGAATCGAAGTTCCATAATTCATCAACTCAAGCATTTTTGTCCCAACATCACCAAACATGACGATATTGGCGTAGGATTTAGTTTTAAATGTGACCAGCATTAGATCTCATATCCTGGAATCTGTAACATCAAATTTTTACTGGTTCGAGTTTTAACAGTCGCATACGATTCACAACAGCAACCAGTTCCTGTAAGCGCGGCAGAGCCAATTTACCCATCGGATAAGGAGTAATAGTATCGAAACCACGTTGCTGCAGTTGCGCGAGCACCCGTCCAAGGCCGACCACCATATCGGTTTCCTGCAGGCTATTATCCTGATGATATTTTTCTATCAGGTATCCAATCGAAAGCAGCTGGGCCGTATCAACTAACTGGTCGAGTGCCTGTAGTGGAACCTCTTCCTGACCAAATTGCAATAAGCGAGTACCAAATGCCTTTATTTTCGGTTTACCGGAGGACCCCGTCGCCGATAAACAATTTATTATCGGTATTCTTGCCGAGCGTTGTAGTATCTCGGCAATATCAGATTCTGCAATAACGTCACTTTGCGCCAGTTCATGGGCTTTTTGGGTCATATCCACTGGCTGATAGCTATCCATCATCACAACCCGGTCAGCCAACGAGAAATAATCTCCCGAGCCACCCATAACCATCACCACTGAAATAGCGTATTGATCGCGCAGTTGGCAAATCCTCTGCGATAACGGTGTTATCGGTTCCTTATCCTTTGGCACCAGTGATTGCATACGTTGATCACGAATCAAAAAATTACTTGCCGATGTATCCTCATCAATCAACAGGGTATGGACCCCCGCTGATAATGCCTCGACAATGCTCGCTGCCTGCGAGCTACTGCCGCTGGCGTTTGTCGTGGTAAAAAAACTACAGTCCCTGGCGTCGGGTAAATTTTGAATGAACGGCCGGATATCGACACCGGAAATTGCCCGGCCGTCTTCGGCATGCAGTTTAAAGCAACTTGATTCGCTGACCACCAGTTCACGCCCATCACCTGGGATATGGTCGTAAACACCCTGCTCGATCGCCCGTAACAAGGTCGATTTGCCATGGAATCCACCGCCAACTATGAGATTAATTCCCACCGGAAATGCGACGCCTGTTACCGGTGGATGATGCTTTAACGGCATCTCGATCGCTATCGAATCAGGTACCTTGATTCGAATAGCATTTTGCAGGGGGCGGTCATCGACACCACTTTGGCGCGCCAGATTCGAACCATCGGCAATGAAAGCGATTAAGTTACGCGTCTCGAGTTGCGCGCGGAGAAAATGTTGATCTTCGATACAATTAACATGCCGCTCGGCGGTATCCAGATCCCGGTCAATGCGTATTAATGCAGATTCAACGACTGCTGGTAATTCTTCGAATAGCATGGCTCTGGCCTGCCCTGCGTCGATTCTTCGATTATCGGCCGGCAGGCCGATCTGGAATCGAACTTCGAGCCGGGATGAATCGATCGACACGGTACTGCGATCTAACACCTGCTGACCATAATTCGCTATCTCGAAGTCCCCACTACGGCCTGATCCTCGATTGCCTTCGACCGTTGCATCTATCGCAGCCGCAAAGCGGCGTCCGAGATAATCTTCGATAGCTATGCGCCGTATCGGGTTGTTAAATAAATGATCGGGTAGCGCGGTTAATTGAGTCGCTAGTACAATTCGACAACGTGAGGATTCGGCAAAAGGATCGCCCTGTACATGATCGATGAAGAGACGAAATCCGTCGAACTGGAAATCACCCTGTAAACGCTGATAGGCCTTATACCCCTGACCCTCGACGCGGGTTAACAAGTTTGCCAGCTTCTGCATATTTATCGTCTAAAGGATACCTCTATTGATGCAGTATGAGTCAGATTGAACAGAGTTTCCTGATATTATTATACGCTTGAAAAATGGATCAGATCGATATCAGTGTGATCTACCTTCTTGCCCAGACTAATAAAACCTTCCCCATACAGAGCCAGTTCTTCTCGCCTTAAGAAAATTTCCAGCCCATCCCGGGTTTTGATAAACGTCCCATTAGTACTCTGATCGCTAATGATAAATTTTCCGCGTCGATGTTCCAGCTTCGAATGATAACGCGATATTAATTCACCCTGGATCACTAACTCACAATCGGAGTTACGCCCAAGCACGAACGAGGTCGTCGTATTAGGAATTTCAATCTTGTGTTTTCCACAGGTCAGGGTCAGGGTCCTGGCCTGATAATGCCTTGCCGGGTTAGTGAAACTGCTCGCAGTAGCCATGTTCGTGACATCACTTTCCTGCTCCCAGTTAAACATGTAAATATCAACTGGGTCATCACGTCCTTTGACGCGCAAACGGTCAAACGGGCGACTGCGATTGATAAGCTCCTCATTTTCGATCATAAACGCCAGTTCCTTGGTGCAAAGAATTTGCCGTGCCTTGGCTATGCTGGCGATACGAGCGGCGACATTTACCGTGTCTCCAAAAATATCATTATCTTCCAGTATCGTACTACCGTATTGCATCCCTATCCGTATTGAAACCCCAATGGTCTCCGGAGAACGATCATCTTCCATGGCCTCCTGAATGGCGCGGGCGGCAATCAATGCCATATCGGCATCCATGAAGTAAACCAGGATTTCGTCGCCGATAGTCTTGACCAGATTTCCGCTATGCCGTTTGGATATAGAAATCAGGGCGTCGAGAGATTTAGAAATTCTTTCACGTGCGAGATCATCACCTAAATTTTGGTACATAGCCGTGCTACCGGCTACATCGGCAAACATAACGACACACTTGATAGTCTCTCGCGTCATTTATATCCTATCCATTTACCGGGTTTCTGGTCGCGCTGTTCAAACTCACTAATATTTGTCCGCAGGGGTTATACTAATCCCACAATCAATTACCATGCATTCCTGCACGGACTTGACAGGTCGGATGCGGTACATGGCCGCACTGGGCTCAGTTCATACTGGAACATTTCCGTTCCAGGTTATTAAGAGGCAAGCTGTTGGTTTGTCGGCCTGGTACCCATAATTCGCTAAAATTTGGTGACAGCTGATCTAATCTAGAAGTGCTGTAATGATTTAATTGACTGTCTTTCAGAAAGTTAATATTTTCATTAACTTTATATAGCATGTTACTGAAAAATAAAGTGTTATTCTAACAGTTATTTAGCTGAGATATAGCTGATCGCCCGAGCGATCCGGGCCAGGGTTTTTGCCTTGCCAATAATTTCGACGGTATCGTCGATCGGCGGTGAAAATGATCCACCGGTAACCGCCACGCGTAGCGGTTGACCCACTTTGGCCATATTGAGCCCGAATTGCTGGATTACCGATTCGATAATCTGATGAATAGCGGGTGATTTCCACTCCTTCAGATCACTGAATTCGTCTTGCAGACGTTGCAGAGGTTCCAGTGCTACCGGGCGTAATGCCTTTTTAGCTGCTTTTTCATCGTATTGCTTAAAATCTTCAAAACAGTAAAGAATACTGTCGGCCAATTCATTGATGGTCGAAACACGCTGCCGATATAATTCGACAATGCTCTGAAAATCAGTCTCGACACCATACCCTGTACCTGTCTTATCCAGGCGCTGCTTAACCAGACCAACAATCTGGTCAATCGGCGCTGAAATCAAATATTGTTGATTGATCCAGTTGAGCTTCTCGGTGTTGAATGACGATGCCGACTTATTTATATCATCCAGGGAAAAGTGTTCGATCATTTCTGCGGTGTTAAAAATCTCCTGGTCACCGTGCGACCACCCGAGCCGCACCAGATAATTCAGCATCGCTTCCGGTAAATAGCCGTCCTCGCAATACTGCATGATGCCGACGGCACCATGTCTTTTCGACAGGCGCTTACCATCGTCTCCGAGGATCATCGGCAGGTGGGCGTATTCTGGACACTCGGCGCCCAGGGCCTTGAGAATATTAATTTGTCTGGGCGTATTATTAACATGATCGTCTCCCCTGACAACATGGGTAATTTTCATTTCCATGTCGTCGACAACGACAGTGAGGTTGTAGGTCGGAGTACCATCCGAGCGAGCGATGATCAAGTCATCCAGTTCGCTATTATTGACGCTCACCGTGCCTTTAACATGATCCGAAAAAGTCACCTCGCCTTGCTGGGGATTTTTGAATCGAACGACAAATTCCGACTTTTCATCGGGTCTTAGTCCAAGCTCCCGGCAATTACCGTCGTATCGCGGTTTTTGTTTTGCCAGCATCTGGGCTTCGCGTAATGCCTCCAGTCGCTGTTTCGTGCATGAGCAGTAATAAGCGTCACCCTGATCGATTAATTGCTGTATGGCTGCTGTGTAACGATCAAACCTTTCTGTCTGATAATAGGGGCCCTCATCATAATCGAGATTTAACCACTGCATACCATCCAGAATTGCCTGCACCGACTCCTCGGTCGATCTTTCCCGATCGGTATCCTCGATACGCAACACAAATGCGCCACCCATTTTTTTGCTATATAACCATGAAAACAAGGCTGTTCTGGCACCGCCCAGGTGAAGGTATCCGGTTGGGCTAGGGGCGAAACGGGTCTTGATCATTGGGTTTCTCAAGCAGTGCGGGCAACGCGCGGTATTCTATCAAAATAAGGTTTATTTCATACGCCTGTTGCGGTAATTAAAATCTAAAATTTCTGTTTTAGTTCCATGACATTACCGATACGCTGCAAATGAGTATATTTCAGGAACGAGTTACCCAGCAGCACGTCGTGGGGCTGAGAACCCTCGATCACAGTCGCTGCCACATTAGGCACCTTGATACCACCAATACTGACATTATCCAGTGTGACCTGCCAGACAGGTACTGTTGCGGCCGCAGTACGCGCAAAACTCTTAATTCCTTCTCGATAATCGATGCCGATTTGCGCCGCATGGGCTCCGCTCATCGTCACGTAGGTAGCACCGGTATCGACCAGAAAACGGGTTGGGTGCCCGTTGATACGCCCCGCGATGTAATACATCCCCTGGAAATCTGGATAAATTTAGAGACAGAATGGTCAGGTTTTTTATAATTACCCTGAATCCCCTGATTTAATCCCAGTTTTCTAATTTCTCCATCAATCGATACTACCGCTCCCCGACTGGAAGCCGATATCAGCGTTACCCCGCCGAAGGTCTGACCCTTGCTCAGCAGTTTTTGCTGCGAATCAATTATTAACAGGGCCTTGTCGGTAAATAATCCAATTACCTTGACGTTGGCGGCGTAAACACCCGCGCTAAGGAGGTAGATAGCCAGGTACAATAAACAGGTTACCGGGGTTATTTTCATAGCTTATCGGCGGCAAAAAACCAGAAGGCCTGGATACAGGCAAATGCATACAGGCCGGCTAGAACATCGTCAATCATGATCCCGAATCCACCGGGTAGATGTTTGTCTGCAAGATTAACCGGCCAGGGTTTGACGATATCGAAAAATCTAAATAATACAAACCCGGTCAATATCCACTGCCATGTTGGGGCTGGAACCGCGATCATAGCGATCCAGTAGCCAATTATTTCATCCCAGACTATTCCGGAATGATCGTGTACTCCGAGCGCTTTACTGGTGTAATGGCAAACATAAATACCCAAAATAAATCCGCCTAGTATGACCATCAGGTAGACTATCAAATCAAGCCGACTCAACAATAAATACAGCGGAACGGCTACTAATGTGCCCATCGTACCCGGCGCATGGGGCGATAAGCCAGAACCAAAACCCAGGGACAGAAGGTGCATCGGACTGCGAAGCATCGAAACCGGGATAGGTTTGCTAGTCAAAATGTTGATACCCTTGCCAGTCGTCTAGATCAATCGTTTGTTTATCCTGGATTAAAGTGTAGCCCGATTCGCAAATTTCACCGATTTCACTCAGTCGGCAATCAGGGTACTGCTGGTTCCACTGAACAACCCGGGCCCAGTGTTCTCGCGGCAGGCTAAGGCATATCTCATAATCATCACCCCCGCTTAAAGCGTACTGGTAAGCCTTATTCTCCTTAATCCAGGCCAGTACCGGTAGACTGGCCTGATTGACTTTCGCGCCCACATTACTCAGTTTCAGGATATGGGTCAGATCACCGACCAGACCATCCGATAGATCGATCGCGGCCGAGGCATAACTCGATAGAAACTCTGCCAGTTCAAGGCGTGGAAGCGGTCGGTTCAATGCACCCAGGCAAATTCCTGCGATAGATTCGGGCAATTTTATCCGTTTCTGAGAATGTGCAAGACCCAGGGCTGCACTACCCAGCATACCGGAAACCAGAATTTTATCGCCCGGTCTTGCGCCGCTGCGAGTGACATATCGGTCTTTCGATACCAACCCGGTGATCTGTATCGTGATTGACAACGGGCCCTGACAGGTATCACCACCGATCAGCTCGAGTTGAAAGGTCCGGGCAATTTTCTTCAAGCTACTGGAAAATTCATCCAACCAGGCTTCATCATTATCGGGCAGACTAAGCGAGACCAGAAACCACGCCGGAGTTGCAGCCATAGCCGCCAAATCACTTAGATTGACCGCCAGGGACTTATAGGCAATATCGGCCGCACTGGTATTTTCCGGAAAATGTACACCGCTAATCAGCGTGTCGATGCTCATAACCGCCTGCATTCCGGCTGGCACCTCAACGATAGCGGCATCGTCACCCTGGGGTAATATCGGCGCAAACCGGGACTTACCGATATCGGTAAAATATCGTTTTATCAGTGAAAATTCGTTCAACGACAAAGAACTGGCCCCCAGATAGCTTAGGCCGTCAGTTTAGGCCGTGGTTTCGGTTTCGCGAATTTTCTGCGACAGCGGATCGAGAACACCGTTGACAAATTTATAGCCTTCATCTGCACCATAAGTCTTAGCCAGATTGATCGCCTCGTTAATGATTACCCTGTAGGGGATTTCCATATGATGGATCAATTCGTAGGTAGCAATTCGCAGAATGTTGCATTCGATTGGATCCAGATTGTCTTCGAAATTTTTCATGTATTTCCGGTAGGTGGCATCAAGTTCGGTGACTGTTGACGGAATCTTATAAAGCAACTCGAGAAAATACTCTGGATCGCCGGATGCAACCCCCTGTTCATTCATAAAGTAATCTTTAATCCAGTCGAGGTCTTCACCCGACAGCTGCCATTGATACAGCGCCTGTAATACCTTATCACGGGCATGTTTACGTTTTTTGAATGAACGCGGCTTGTGTGGCCCAGTTTTTGCCATCGGTGGTAACTAGCTAATTTTCCGGATTAAGCTAATCATTTCCATTGCAGCCATCGCTGCATCCGCACCCTTGTTTCCCGCTTTGGTGCCTGCTCGCTCAATCGCCTGCTCTATCGTATCGGTGGTTAGCACAGCATTGATGACCGGAATCGAAAACTGCAGGGCCAGCGACGATAAGGCTTTGGCGTTTTCACCGGCGACAAAATCAAAGTGTGGGGTCGAGCCCCGAATGACTGCGCCCAGACCGATGATAGCGTCAAATTTTCCCGAGG
>JACZQS010000330.1 GCA_022545625.1 Pseudomonadota bacterium | reverse complement strand
GAGAGTAACGGCAAGAGTGTGACTCACAGCGGCGAAACCGTTGAATATCGCACTAGTGGAGGCACCTGGGGAGAGACAGGACCCAATGCCCAGCATTCGTTTTACCAGCTACTCCATCAGGGCACGCGGTTTGTGATGGCAGACTTTCTGGCACCGGTGAACCGGGAAAGTGAATTTCCAGGACACCATGGTCTGGCGCTGGCCAACTGCCTGGCGCAATCACGCGCACTGATGGATGGACTGTCGGGGGAAGCGGCGTTGAGGGACCTGGAGCAAAGTGGGCTCAGCCCGGAGGAAATCGACCGTATATTGCCGCACAAGGTGCATCCCGGGAACAAGCCGAATAACCTATTGCTATTCAAGCGCCTGGATCCAAAAACACTCGGCATGCTGGTAGCCCTGTATGAGCACAAGGTTTATGTGCAAAGTGTGATCTGGGATATCAATGCCTTCGACCAGTGGGGGGTTGAACTGGGTAAGCAGCTGGCTTCGGAGCTCGAGCCGGTGATCAACTCTGATGGAACCGTTTCCAGCCTCGATGGATCGACCCGGGGCCTGCTCGACCATATTGCCCGCTGGAAAAATAAATAAACTGAATCCTGAATTGCAGTAAAACCTGCCAGAACCTATGCGGGCTGGTTCAATGCTTTATCGGCCCTTAACCGTTTAGCCACCAGGTCGACGAAGGCCCGGATCCTGGCCGAGGCAAAGCGCCCTTCACGGTGTACGATGTGGATGGGCAGGGGCGGCGGTTCATATTTTTCCAGGACTATCCTCAATCCATCTTCGCTGAGTAGCCCTGCCACCTGGTATGACAATAGCCGTGTAATGCCAAGGCTGCGTCGTGCAGCTTCGATTGCCGCATCGTTGGTGGTTATGGTTAGCCGGGGTTGGATTCGCAGCGCCACATTTTCGAAACGCCAGTCGATCGCGTTGTTGCCCGCACTGGATGCGATAATCGAATGCTCAAGCAGGTCCCGTGGTTTGCGGGGCAGGCCATGCCTTTGCAGATACTCCTGCGACGCGCAGAGGACCGCGCGCACCGATCCGACGCGTAGCGCACGCAGGCTCGAATCAGGCAGTTCACCGATCCGGATGCCGACATCCACCCCTTCTTCGAGCAGGTTTACGATCCGATCCAGAAACATCGCCGAGACTTCGGTACCGGGGTAGGCATTCAGGTATTCGACTATTCCAGGCATGACAAACATGCGACCAAATAATACCGGTGCGGTAATAACCAGGTGCCCGCGTGGTTCGGCATTGATACCCGCGGCGGCCTCATCGGCCGCTTTCAGGTCGTCGAGAATGCGTTTTGCATCCTCGAGGTAGCGCCTGCCTGCCTCGGTTACGCGCACGAATCGCGTGGTTCGGTTGAGGAGCTTGACCCCAAGCTGCTGCTCCAGTGCGGCTACCGCGCGGGTCACGGCCGGTGGCGACAGGTGCAAGCGGCGTGCGGTTGCGGCAAAACCCTGCTCTTCGGCGACCGCGACGAAGACGTTCATCAAATGAAAGCGATCCATTACTATTCCATTTAGTGGAATAATTAATTGTAAATTATGAGTATTCTTTTTTCAAATGGAATTTGGCATAGTGGCTCTGTTGGCAGCCGTTCATTAACAAAAAAGAGTAAGCTTATGGGACACAGATTTGCAGAAATCGCGTTTACCGAGTCGGTTCAGCAGGTTCAGCAGGAACTCGGCAGTCGTGCCGGGTACGCGGGCATGGAAGGTGGTGATGACTACAACCATCGACTCAGTGCGCGCGAGGTTGATTTCATTTCCGCACGCGACAGCTTCTACATGGCCAGTGTCAGCGAGACCGGTTGGCCTTACGTTCAACACCGCGGTGGGCCACCCGGATTTATGCGGGTCCTCGATGAGCAAACTATCGGTTTTGCCGACTTCAGCGGCAATCGCCAATACGTCAGCGTCGGTAATTTGCGAAAAGATGACCGTGTCTCGTTGTTTTTCATGGATTATCCGAATCGAACTCGTATAAAGCTATGGGGCACATCAGAAGTTAATGAAAACGATGAAGCCTTAATTGAACAACTCTCGGTATCCGATTACAAAGGTGTGGTCGAACGTGCATTCATTATTCATGTAGAAGCCTGGGACAGGAACTGCCCACAGCACATCGTGCCGCGTTATACGAAACAGGAAATTCGTGATCTGGACGTATGCGAAGGTTGTGAACCAAAAGAGGAATGAGCTTGTCCAATGATTTCACCTATGGCTGGGTGGCAGATATATGCAGCGGTTTGCAACGCCGCCTATGTTGGTTCGAATCCAACCCCAGCCTCCAACCTTTCTTTAAAAAATATAATGAGCGGCGCAAAATAATAATTATTCAACTCATTAACCGATTGAACTGGAGATAATAATGGAAGAGATGGATGCGGCAATCAGCGCAGCAAGCTCGCCTGCTGTAAAAATCTGGATGAACTGGATGGTAATAATATTTTTAGCCTCCCTATGCTTTGTCTGGAAACATAAAACCGCATGGGCAGTTGTCGCGACGCTACTCCTGTCATTGCCGTTAGCGCTCTATATTTTTGAACAGACTCAATCTGTACCACTCATCGGATTAGCCCACATTGCTCTATGGCCATTCCTGGTGATGTTTTTGTACATCAAGGAATTAAAAGACAAAACTGAAAACCTCAAAACAGCCTACGGGATTTATATTGTCCTGCTACTTGCTACGATAATAATCTCTCTATATTTCGATATTCGAGATGCAATTATAATTTTATGGAGCTAAAACAATAGATGAAATTACACTCGCTTATTATTTTATTATTACTTATCAGCCAATCAATTTCCTCACGGGATTTTACTGAAGTTGAATTAAAGACTGTGCATGTTAACGGTAATG
>JACZQS010000329.1 GCA_022545625.1 Pseudomonadota bacterium | reverse complement strand
GCGGTAACGTAAAACTGGCAGCTAAAGAACCCCCGCCTTCCCTGACTAGCTGCAATTGTTCCATTTGCAATCGTATAGGCGCTCTCTGGGCATACTACCTCTCGGAAAGCGTGGAAATAGAAACCAGTCACACCAATTTTGCCAGCTACTCATGGGGTGAAAAGAGTATTGATTTTCATCATTGCACTAACTGTGGCTGTGTAACGCACTATACATCAATACGAGAAAACGGTGACAGGCGCACAGCTATCAATGCCCGAATGGCATCGCCAGCCGATATAGATTCAATACCTGTTCGAAGATTTGATGGCGCAGTATCCTGGAAATATTTAGATGATACCAATGCCTGACAAGTCACTCTCCCGGACGTGCCGCGCTCACCCGTTAACCCTGGCGCCTGGTGCCCCGGATTAGCGCTATGAGGAAAACAGTACAAATTGTTGGGAAATTCACCGGCGTATTATCCGGGATTGGAGCTTGTGCGTCCTGGTCGATCGCTATGTGGACGCCCACGCCGCCTGTTCCATTGTCTGGCATGGCATTTTTCGTAGCGATGCTGATGGCGATTCTTGCGATCATTGCCGCCATCGCCGCGTACCATGGGCACGGCATTGTGCTAATGGTGGTGTTCTTTGCTTCCTTCTTTCCGATTGGTGTGTTCCTGCTCGGGGTGCCCGGCTGGATGCGGGTGATTGGCGTCCTGAACCTGGGTTACCTGATCGCCGGCCTGGTGGCATGGCGAATGCCGCAATCGGATGAAATATCTGAATCATCGGGCAACTGACAGAACCAGTCAGCAGGACCCGGCAAAGCTACGCGCTATGCGGGCGCCTTGTTTCACCAGGGTATATTATTAATATTAAGGAGAAATTAAATGCCTCGATACATGATTACTTACCTGGGCGGCGACCAACCATCTAGTCCAGAGGAGGGAAAGCAACACATGGCGAAATATATGGACTGGTTATCTTCACTGGGCGACTCGGCGGTTAGTCCTGCTAACCCGCTTAAAAATACGAGCACGGTAAACCCTGATGGTACAGTCACCACTGGAGGCAGTACTAGGATGTCTGGTTACACCATTATTGAAGTGGATTCCATGGATGCGGCACTGTCGATTGCAAAGTCCTGCCCTTTTCTTGATATTGGCGGTTCACTCGAGGTATCAGAGTTAGTAGAGATGCCAGGCCATAAATAGGTTTAATTGATAAACAGTCGGACGCAGTAGCGTAGGACTGCCGATTTTGGCTATGGGCTGGCTAAACTTTTTCGTGCAACAGACCGCGCCGTAATTCAAGCTACCCTCGCTGAAGGTGTTGTGCTATTCCGCTGCTGGAATATCCATCACGACGCCAGATGATCGGAAAATAGTTTTCATCCATTTCAGCTGAATCCAGCCTGGCATAACGACTGTAAATGGGCCCGGTACCCTGGTGAAAGTTATCGCGAACGAATTCAACCTTACTCGACATCGCATGCAGCACCAGTGAGCGGCGTGGACTGGAGCCTGTATTTGCGCCCGAACCATGCCAGGTCCAACCATGATGGATCGATCCACAACCCCTGGATACAGCCACCGGTACAATGTCGGGCTTAACGCCTTCGATGTCGGCGAATTTGATCATCGGTGCACGGTAATTCTCGGGCGCGTGGAAATCGCCCTCGGGTTTCGCATGTGACCAGCGGTGCGAACCTCGTACCAGTTCCATCGTACCATTTTCAGCTTCGACATCGTCAAGCGCAATCCAGACAGTGCAAATCTCTGCGGGTTCGAACCAGCTCAGGTAGGCATTGTCCTGATGATAGCCAATCGATTTTGCACCTGCCGGTTTCCAGATGGCGTTGTCCTGCATCACCCGCGTACCCGGCCAATCCATCAGGTCTGCCACCATCTTGCCAATCTCCGCGGACAAAATTACCCTGGCGATCTTGCGATCGGCTTTCCAGGCATTACAAATTTGACGCGTGAGTTCCGGGTCGGACTTTCCCAGCTGCCAGTTGACTTCGTCGGGCAGGGTGCCGGTTTCAAATTCGCCGTTAAATATGCGCTCGAATGCGTCACGAAGCACGTCGACCGTGTCGTCATCAATCATACGGTCGACCAGTATCAGCCCATCCTGGTGAAACAGTTGTTTTTGTGCGTCGTTTAATATCAGCATTTGACCAGCCTAGCTTCCCAGGTGAGTCGAGGCGATAAAACTCGTAATATCGGTGGGTGACTTAACATGTACAGCCTGCATACCGAGATTCCTGGCACCCTCGACATTGTCGGCCAGATCATCGAAAAAAACTATGTTCTGTGGATCAACATTGAGTTCTTCGGCAACCAGGAGGTAGGCGCCTGGATCGGGTTTTCGGCATCCGATATCAGAGGATACAAATATCTGATTAAAATATCCCAGTTCATCTGCATAGGTATTTTCCCAGTATGCCTTGTGCAGTGGGTTGGCGTTACTCAGCGCATACAGCGGTATTTGCGTGGAGAGGTGTTTTAACAGTTTTACCGTTGGTTTGATCGGGGCGACCATTATGTCGTTCCAGCCCTCGCTGAATTGCTCGAAAGACATTTCCATGCCGATAGATTCGCACAGGTAGCGGTAATAATCGGCCGAGTCAATTTGGCCGCGTTCATGCTGTTCGAAAGCCGCGTCGACACTAAAAGCAGCCTTGATTTCCTGCATCGGCAACCCCGAATAAAGGCTCCATTTTTTAAACATGCGCTCGAAGTCGATGTCTATCACGACACCGCCCAAATCGAATAATAATAGATCAATCATTGGCCCTGCGAACTCTAGATAAAACGATCCCGCAACCGGTAGTACTGAACTACGGCCGACAGAAACCATGGTTTCCCGAAGTAATAGGGTCGTGCCTGGAACTTGATGTCATC
>JACZQS010000328.1 GCA_022545625.1 Pseudomonadota bacterium | reverse complement strand
TTTTGCTTTTCGAGTTCGCGTTGCTTTGCGGCTTCGAGCGCGGCCTTTTCCGCTTTCAGCTGCCGCTCCAGTTCGGCCTTTTGCTTGTCGATTTCGGCTTTCAATTTAGCCTGTTCTTCGGCGCGGCGTTTCGTGGCGATACCCTTGAGCATTTCGTCAATTTGCACATCAATATCGGGTGATTCGAATGGACCTTTAATACGCACCGGTATCGACAGGCCCTTGAGTTCATCTTTTCCACCACCACCTTGCCCGGCCACGGTGCCGACCAGTTTGGCATTCACCAGGTAGTCGACCGTGTTGTCATTGAGGTTGGCCTTACCCTCACCGCCGACCCGCAGCAGCGGGGCCTGCAGGTTGAGATCATCGCTGCTGAATATTCCCTTCCTGATCTTGCCGCTCAGGCTCAGTGAAGAAAAATCGGTGGACTGTAGTTGTTCGGGTGGTGCTGGCTGCCTGTTCAGTTTCGCCTTGGCCCGGTCGATCGAATAGCGTAGATTAAAACCCTTCAATGCCCCATCCCTGAGGGCTATGCTGATCACGCCGTTACTATTCTTTTTCAACTCGCTCAGCCGTTCGCCGCGGGTGCTTATTGCGATACTGGCGGCCAGTTCGCCGCTCACCCGGTCTTCACCGGTTAAATCGGCCAGTAGTTTGCCCATTTGTACGCCATTCAATTTTTCAGTGACGCGATACTTTGGTTGCTGCCCCCTGGCATCAATTTGAACGCCCCCCTGAAAATGGCCTTCGTACAATTTCATCGTGATCGGATCGAGCTTGAGTAAACCATTTTTGCCGACAATGTTGAGCTTGACCTCTTCAAGCAGCAGGTTCTGGAGTTTAATTTGCTTCACTGATAAACGGCCACTGACATGAAGAGAGCGCAGCAGCTCCATCGGCAGGGCAATTTCAACATCTTCCGCGTCCGCATCGCTGGCCGGCGCTTCGACTGTTGCCTGCTGCTCTACCGGTGGCGTTCCGAGCAGGGCATCGAGATCGAGTAATTCCGCCGCGAGATCGAATTCCAGCGCCGGTTGCGAAAAATCGGTGATATTCACGCTGCCGCCGAGCTGAATGTCGTCCAGCCTGAACTCAAATCCGTCCATTTTTACTGCGTTTCGTTGTACGTCGAACAGCAGTGACTGGCTGGCAATACCAATCTGCACCTGACCGTTTGGCAGCACACTGCCCTCGGCCGCGATATCGACGTTCAAATCGTCGATTTTTAGTTGATTATCATTGATCAAGTACTGAATTTTTGCGGCCAGATCCACGCTCGCGGAAATTTCATCGGCACTTTGCAGGACCAGGTGCAATTGCAGTGCGAACGGTGCGTCGGCGGTGATGCGTCCGGTTTTAAGATCAAAATCGCTAATACGATACTCGACACCGGCCTGCTCGTCTTTCCACAGCAGGCGAGCGTTTTGCATATTGATGCCGCCGAATGATCCTTCAATTTTGACTGGATCCGGGTCGGCACCGCCCGCTGTGGTTGCCGAATCCGTCGATGTAGATGGCGCTGAGCGATCCGCTTTGATCAGGGAATCCCAATTAGTCGCACCCGCCGCATTTGTTTGCAGGTTGATTTCCAGGTCTTCCAGCAACAACTGGTCGATTTGCGGGTTGAACGTGATCAGCGAGGTCAGATCGACGCTGATACTGGCCTTGTTGACCTTGACCATCGATTGCGCGCTAAAGCCGGGCGCATTGGAAAAGCTCATGGCGCCAATTTTCATTCCGAGCGCTGGATAAACTGTCAAACTAACATCGCCAAAAAACTGCAGTTCCCGGCCGGTATGCTGCCGGACCAGCTCGCTCAAATCCTGTTTGTACAGGTTCGCGTCAAAGGTCGCGACGAAAATACCCGCAGCGGTAGCGATGAATAGCAGCGAGACCAGGATAGTATAAACGAGTATTTTTAAAATCTTCCGCGCTATTCCTGACATAATTTTTCATCCGTTTATAATGCCCACAATGTGGCATGAATAGGGTGCTGAATCAAGATAATGAAAGACAAAATGGAAGCATGGCTTGCGCAGATGAAGAACCGATGGAGCGTCTCGGGGGGAAAGGGTCAACTCCGGCAATGGTTATCTCTGCCGGTAATATTAATCCTGATTTTTTTCATTGGGCTCGGTAGCTACTGGAGTGAGGAGCCGGAAATATTCGATATTATCGCTGCCACGGCTGACATGGCACGCACAACCGACGGCACCCCGACAACCGGCAGCTATACCACCGCCAGTGCAATCGTGGCGGTGGAAACCCTGCTGAACAAACGCGGGGGATATTTGAGCAACGATATTCTGCCACCCTCGATCTGGCTCGATAACATCCCCAACTGGGAGTTCGGCGTGTTGGTACAGGTACGCGATATTACACGTTCGATGCGTAACGATTTCAGTCGCTCGCAATCACAGTCAACCGAAGATAAAGATCTGATCATCGCCGAGCCAAAGTTCAATTTCGATAGCCGCTCGTGGATTTTCCCTGCGACCGAGAATGTCTACCAGGAAGGTACCGACGCGCTTTATGAATACCTCAAACGCTTGCAGGATCCGGGTAATCCGGATGCGCAGTTTTATGCCCGCGCCGACAATTTGAAAGACTGGTTAAGCCAGGTCGAAAAACGCCTCGGCAGCCTGTCGCAAAGACTGAGCGCCAGCGTGGGACAAACGCGCTTGAATACAGACCTCGCCGGCGATCCCGGGGCGGTCCAGTCAACCGGGGTGAATCAGCAAATCATGGTCAAGACACCCTGGTACGAGATTGACGATGTATTTTACGAGGCCCGCGGGGCATCCTGGGCGTTATTGCATTTCCTCAAGGCTGTCGAGCTGGATTTTGCACCCACTCTGCAAAAGAAGAACGCGCTGATCAGTTTACGTCAAA